>DASQNL010000025.1:0-4826 GCA_035644995.1 Pyrinomonadaceae bacterium
CCGCGATCCAGACGGGGAAGAAAACGACGGCGCGCAGCACGCGCGGCGCGTCGTAGACCACGAGCAGGAAAGCCGCCGCCACGCCCACCGTCAAGGCCACGATGCCGAGCAGACGCCGCTTGCGCTGTTCGCCCGCGCCGATGTTGGAGACTTCGGTAACCATCGAGATCGAACCGCGGCTCGACGCCGCCGCTACTCTTAACTATTACTACTACTGCGCCGCGCGCAACGTCGCCAGCGGTTGCCCGGCCGCGACGCGGTCGCCGACGCGCGCGCTGACGACGCTCACCGTCCCGGCGGACGTGGCTTCAACCGCGACGATCTGTTCCGCCGGAGCGACGGGCGCGGCGGCGGTATTATGCGGCTGGCGGCGGGCGGCGACGAGGCCGGATTGCGCCTCCTGCGCCGCGCCCTGCGCTTCCTGCAAACGACGCTGCGCGCGTTCGTACTCGGCGCGCGCGCCGTCGAGTTGCGCCGGGGGCACATCGCCCGAAGCGACGAGCGGCGTCAGGCGTTGCACCTCCACCTCGGCGCGCACCGCCGCGGCTCTGGCCGCTTCGATCCCCGCCTGCGCCGCGCCGATGTTTCTCCCCGCGCGCGCCACCGGGTCGTCCGTCTTCGCCTGCGGCACGCTCTGCGCCTCCGTGCGGACGGTGATCTCCACAATCGGCGCGCCCGCGTTCACGATCATCCCCTCGCTCACGAGCACGCGCCGCACCTCGCCCGCCACGGGCGCATTGACGACGACGACGCCCCGGCTCGCTTTGTCCTGACCGCCGCCCGCGCAGGAGACCGACGACAGCGCGGCGAGCGCGACGAGCGCGCCACCCCGGAGTGCGACGAGCGCGCCACCCCGGAGCGCGACGAGCGCGCGACCGTAGAGCGCGACGAGCGCGCGACCGTTGAGCGCGACCCTAAACTCTCGCGCCCGCGTAGCCCGCCGCGCGAGTTTACTTCTCATTCGATCTGGACTCCGTGGTCGTCGTCGCCGCTGTCGCCGCCGACGCGCCGCCCGCCGACACCGTGGCGAGACCGGCGGACGGCTGCTTCGCTCCGGCCGCCGCGGGCAAAACGACCGAGGTGTCGAAACCGGCCGTGGCTTCGGGGCGCAGTTGGAGTTCGCGCGCGCCGCGCACCATGACGTTGTTCGCGCCGAGCGTGTTGCCGGTGGCGCGTTGGAAGTCGGCGATGGCCTTGTTGAGATCGGTCTGCGCCTGTAGTTCGCGGCCGCGCGCGGCCAGGAGTTCGTTCTGTCTTTGCAGGACGAGGAAGACGGTGGTGGTGCCCGCGCGGAACTGCCGCTGCTCGCTCTCGAACTGCTGCTCGGCCGACGAGCGCGTGGCGGCGGCCGAAGCGAGCCTGGCTTCCGCCGAGCGCAAACTCTGCGTGGCGTTGCGCACGTCGGCCTCGATCAATTGTTCGGCCTGAGCGCGCTGGTTCGTGATCCGGCGACCCTCCGCGAGCGAGCGGCCGAGGTTGGCCTGCGCCGTGCGATTGCGGAACGGGAGTTCGACGCGCACGCCGACGCGATAGGTCGGGTAGTCCTGCGCGAGCAAATTCGAGAGCGAGGTCGCGTAGCCGCCGACGAGATTCGGGTTGACGTTGCTGCCGGTCGTCGTCGTGGGCGTTTCGAGCGGCACGAGTCCGGCGAGCGTGGAGAGTTGGTTGACGCGCTCACGCAGGAGCGCGGTCGCGCTCGTGTTGGCGTTCGTCCCCGGCGTGACGGCCGTGCCGGCGAGGCCGACGGTCGTATAAGTGCCGACGAGATCAACCTGCGGCTTCGACTGGTCGCGGTAAAAGCGCGTGTCTATATTGTTGATCTCCGCGCTCGTCTGGAGTTGCGAGAGTTCCGGCCGGTTGTCGATGGCGGCGCGGACGGCCTGCTCCAGCGGCACGCGCGGCGGCTCAAGGCTGACGGGCGTGACGGGCGTGAGCGGGCGCGACCAGAGCGCGGCGGTGCGCTCGGCGAGGATCAGGGTCTTGAGCGTGTTCTCGGCGCGCGTGACGGCCTCTTGCGCGGTGTAGACGTTCTGCTCGAAGGTCGTCACCTGCGTGTTGGCGGCGACGATGTCGATGGGCGCGAGCACGCCCTGCGCCACGAGCCGCTGGTTGCTCTCGACCTGCACGCGCGCCTGCCGCACGGCGTCGATCTGCACCTGCAAATTCCGCAGCGAGAAAACCAAATCCCAGTAAGACTGTTCGACCTGCGAGATCACTTCGATGGCGCGCTGGCGAAACTGCGCGTCGGTCAAACTCAGATTCTTCTTCGCAATCTCGATGGTGCGGCGATTGTTGTCGAAGCGCAGGCCGCGCAGGAGCGGCTGCGCGTAGGTGAAGGTGAAGGCCGTCGGAAACTGCGGGTTGAGCGTGGCGTTCTGGTTGGTGGTCAGCAGGCGCGTCGAAGAGAAGTCGAGTTGATAGTTGCCGCCCGCGAACGGCGAGAAGCCGCCGAAGCGCATCGCGCCCGTCAAATCCTTCTGCGTGACCGAGCCGTTTTGCCCGCCCGCGATGGTCGAACTCGTCGGCGTCGTGCGCGACTCGTAATAATTCTCCGACGAAAAGAGCGGATCATAGACGCCGCGCGCCGCATTCAAATTGAACTCGGCGATCTCGACGTTGATGCGCGAGCCGTCGATGTCGTTGTTGTTCTGCAAGGCGAGCGCGATGGCCTCGTTGAGCGAGAGCGGCAATTGCTCGGACACGTCCACGCCGACGCGTTCGGCCGAAGGGAGCGGGCGCGATGCCGCCTCAAAATTCGGTGCGACGGGCGGCGGCTCCGAAGGCAACTCGGCGGGCGCGATGCCGCCCGATGCGCCCACGTTCTGTCCCGGAGTTTGCCCCACGGTCGCCGCGCCGCCGGTGGCGGGCGCGCCGCCGGTCGGGTTCTGGGGCGCGTTCGTTCCGGCGGGCGTGGCCGTCTGCGTCTGGCCGGTGGCGGGCGCGCCCTGCTGCGAGGCGTTCGGCGCTTGCGGCGAAGGCGGGCGCGGCCCCTGCGTCTCAGGCGTCGTCGCCTGCCGCTGCTGCTCCACCCCGGTCTGCGGCTGCGTGCTCTGTTGCGCCTCGCTACCGGGACGCCCGACGGGCGCGGATGAAGAGTTGGGCGGCAGTTCCGTCGTTGCGGGCGGCAACGCGCCGGGTCGTCTCTGCTGCGTCGTCGTGCCCGCGGGCGGCGTCTGCTGCGTCGTGGACGAGGGCGGCTGTTGCTGAGTTTGATTCTGCGCCGACGCCGCCCACGGCGCGCACAACATCAACGCCGCCGCGAACGACGCCCCCCACCTTTGCGCCTTTGCGCCTTTGCGTGAGACTAATGCCCGGCAAAGAACAAATCTCACGCAAAGGCGCAAAGGCGCAAAGTTAAAGCCGCGAAACAATCTCTGAAACAATCTCTTAATCACCTGAAACATTATCTGCATAACCATCCTTTGCGGCCTGTCGCGTGAGCGGTTTCGCCACCTTCGGTCGACGAGGGAACGTCGCGGCCACGCCCGCGTAAGCGTCGGAGAAACGGCGACCCGCGCCCCCCTTGAAGTTGTTGAAGCGCGACCCCGCATAACCCCACACGCGCGAGTCCTTCGCATCCTCGAACAGCGAGTAGAAGACCGGCACGGCCAACAGCGTCAGGAGCAAACACATGCTCTGCCCGCCGACGACGAGCACGCCGATGGAGCGGTTCGTGGCCGCGCCCGCGCCGCTCCCCAAGATGAGCGGGATCATGCCGGCGACGAGCGCGATGGTGGTCATCAGAATGGGGCGCAGGCGGTCGCGGTTGGCTTGCAGGATCGCGCTGTAGCGTTCCATGCCGTGCGAGCGCAATTCGTTCGTGTGGTCGATCTGGAGAATCGCGTTCTTCTTGACGATGCCGAACAAGAGCAGGATGCCGAGCGCGGAGAAGATGTTCAAACGCTGCCCGGCGATCAAAGTCGAGAGGAGCGCGAACGGGATCGAGAGCGGCAGCGTGAGCAAAATCGTCACCGGGTGGATGAACGATTCGAACTGCGCCGCGAGGATCAGGTACATGAAGACGAACGAGAGCAGGAAGGCCAGCATGAACGACTGGTTGGCGCGCTGCAATTCCTTCGACTGCCCCGTGACGCCCGTGCGATACCCGGCCTCCATGTTCAACTCCTGCGCGTAACGCTGCACGGCCACCAGCCCGTCGGCCTCGGAACCGTTCGGCGCGAGGCTCGCCGAGATCGTCACCTGCCGCTGCCGGTTCAGGCGATCAATCGAAGCGGGACTCTCGCCCTCTTCGAGGCGCACGAGTTTCTCCAAGCCCACCGTGCCGCCGTTCGAGGACGCGACGGTGAAGTTGCTCAAGTTCTCGCGCGTGCGCCGGAACTCTTCGCCCGCGCGCACGACCACGTCGTACTGATCCGAGCCTTCGCTGAAAGTGGTCACGCGCGCCCCGGCGGCGAGCGTGTTGAGAGCCTGCGCCACGTCGCCCGCGCGGACGCCGAGGTCTGCGGCGCGCCGGCGGTCGATGATGATGCGCAGTTCCGGACTGCTCAAGCGGAGCGAGCGGTCGGCGTCTCGAAAGTTGTTGTCCTTCTTGATGCGCTCGACGAGCTTGTTCGAGTACTCGTCGAGCTTGGCGATGTCAGGCCCGCTGATGAAAAGTCCGAGCGATGAGCCGCCGCCCCCGCCGCCACCGCCGCCGCCGCCGATGGCCGCGCCGATGGACGAACCGCCCGACGCGCTGATGATGTACTCTTTCGGATACTTGCGCTTGCGAATCATGTCGCGCGTCTGCTGGATCAATTGCGTCTGCGAAAATTCGCGCTCCTCTACCGGTTTGAGCCTCACCGAAATGTTGCCCTGATTCGGCT
>DASQNL010000026.1:0-7029 GCA_035644995.1 Pyrinomonadaceae bacterium
GGATGGCCGCGACGAGCGCGATGGGAAGCGAGATGACGGCTCCGACGAGCGCAATGCCGCGATGCAGGAGGGCGCGCGCCACACCGCTCAGACGCGCCTGCCGTCCCCGCCCGGAAAAGATCAGCCACGACGGGCGCATCATGTTGAGATGGACGCGCCCCGTCGTGCGCTCGTAAAACGACGCGCCCTCTTCGATGGCGACGTTGCCGCCGAGACTCAAATCCAACAGTTGTTGCGTCGGGAACTGCCCGCGCCGCTCGCCCTGCGCGACGATGATGCGGTCGATGTTTTCGCGCCTGACGATGGCGGCCATGTCGGTCGTCACGCCGATCACGGACGGGTTGATGATGCTCTTGCCGACGAGCGCGGGGTCGTTGTCCACGAAGCCGACGATGCGATAACCGGCATCGCGGCGGTCTAAAACTTCGCGCGCGATCTCGACGGCCGCCGCGCCCGAACCGACGATCAGGATGCGCTCGCCGACCAACGGGTGGCCGAGCAGCCAATGGATCGAGACGCGCCAGCCCACCATGAGCGCGAGGGCGAGCGGGAGCGCGATTAGAGAGATGCCGCGGCCGAGCATCAGTTGCGGCAGCATGTAGAAGACTATCGCCAGCGCAATCCACGCCAGGCCGAGCGCCTGGATGAGGCGCAGCACGAGTTCGCGCCGGTCGTGCATGACGACGAAATCGTACAGGTCGTAGAGGTAGAACGCGCCGAGGCAGAAGGCGGTGGCGAGCACGGCTTTGTAGAAACCGTTGCGGGCGACGAGTTCGTAATACGCGTCCGTTCGGCCGAGCCGAATCCCCGCAGCCGCCACCATCCCGCCGAAGATGAGCAGGGCTTCGGCGAGCAACAGCAACAGGGTGCGGGCGTTGAAACGGCGCGCGGGATTCACATAAACTCCTTACGGATTCGTCAATCGCGGATCGTCAATCGTAACCGGATGAAACGGGTTCTTTCTATTTACGATTCACGATTGACGACCGATGGCTTTTCCTCTCAACGATTCACGATTGACGGTTTCCTTCGTTTCTTCGCGGCGATAGTAGCGACGCTGGTAATAGCTGCTGCTGTCGTCTTTGTTGTCGTCCGCGCCGTTCAAGACGATGCCGAGGAGACGTTCGCGCGGGAGCGGTTCGAGCACGCGGTCAAGCGCGGCGTAGCGCGTCTTGCCGGAGCGCACGACCATCAGCGCGCCGTCGGCGCGGCCGATGAGAACGGTGGCGTCGGTGAAAATGCCGAGCGGCGGCGCGTCGATGATGATGTAGTCGAACATGCGGCGCAGTTCGGCGAGGAGCGTGCTGAACTTCGGGCCGGAGAGTATTTCGGCCACGTTGTCGCGCACCGTGCCGCCCGGCAGCAGGTGCAGCCCGGCGGGTTCGAGTTTGATGATGGTTTCGGCCAGCGTCGTCTCGCCCGCGAGCACTTCGGAGAGACCGGCGGGAGCGTCGATGCCGAGATATTCGGCGGCGCAGGGGCGGCGCAAGTCGCCGTCGATCAGGAGCGCGCGCACGCCGTCGGTCTGCGCGAGCAGCCACGCGAGGTTCAAGGCCGTGACGGTCTTGCCCTCCATGACGCCCGCGCTGGAAACGACGATGGCCTGAATATGCCTGCGCTCGCCCGCGTGCAGGATGCGCGTGCGCAACGCGCGATACTGCTCGGCGTGCGGCGAACGCGGGTCGGTGATGGCGATGAGATGTGGTTCGACGCGCGCGTGGGAAATTTCCAGCGTGGGAAACTCCAACGCGCGCGTCGAACCGGCAGCATCCGCCGTTGCCCCAGCAACACGCGAAGCCTGCCCGCCGGGGAGTGCCGACCCGACCGTGGCTGCAACGATGTGCTCAGCGGATGCTGAAACGTGCGCCTGATTGTCAGGCGCGTTGAAGAGTGTGGCGGCGCGCCGCGACGCGAACGCTTCCGGCGCGGCGTAGTGGCTGCCGTTCGAGCGGTGGCCGTTCGAGGCGACCGACGCTTCGGTGACGAGCGTCGCCTCTCCCGCGTCTTCAACCACGGTCGAAGCGCGGCGCGCGGCCGCGTCGTCGCCGTCCGTACTCTTCGTGTTCGCGCCGCCATGCTCGGCGGCGCGCTTCAATGCTTCGTAAACTCTGCCCATCACCTATCTCCCATCACATCCCAACGCCGGAAGGCCGCGCCGATGTCGTTCACATCGGGCGAAGGCGGCGCGGGTGTTTCTTCCAAGTCCTCTTCGGGCGCGTGCGCCGAAGAATATTCCGTGGCCGATCCTTCGACGGCCTCGTCAACCGCCGTCGCCTGCGCGCTGCCCGCAGACCACAACTCGGCGCGCCCCCGCGCGTTGAAGATGCGCGCGGGCGACTCCTGTTCCTCGATTGAAAGGCGACTGCCGTGGTGGCGCGCGTCCGGCAGCATGTCGAACGTATCGGCCACCTCTTCGATACAAGCGCGCGAGATGGTGTGCAACCCGGAGGCGAAGCCCGCGAGCAGCGCGTTATCGCAGAGGTTGTTGATCTGGCGGGGGATGCCTGCGGCGCAACGGAAGATGTAGTCGATTGCGCCCGGCGAGAAGATGTCCGTGCGCGCCGCGCCCGCCACGAGCAAGCGCGCTTTGACGTAACGCTCCGTCTCCTCGATGTTCGGCAGCGGCTTGATCTCGCAGCGCAGGGCGACGCGCTGTTTCAACTGCCGGAGGTCTGGGTTGTTCAACACGTCGCGCAGTTCCGGCTGGCCGGTCAGGACGATCTGCAACTGCTTGGCGGCGTCGGATTCAAAATTCGAAAGCAGCCTGATCTCTTCGAGCACGGAGGTCGAAAGACCGTGCGCCTCGTCGATGATGAGCACGGTGCGCAGGCCGCGCGCGTGGCGCGCTTCCAGAGTTTTGCCGAGGGCGAAGAGGAGTTCCGACTTGTTCTCCCACTCCTGCACGTCGAAGAGGCGCGCGACGTGTTGATAAAATTCGGGGACGGTGAGACGCGGGTTGAAGATGTAGCCGACGAGCACGGTGCGGTCGAGTCGCTGCATCATCCAGCGCAGGATCGTCGTCTTGCCCGTGCCCACTTCGCCCGTCACGACGATCAAGCCCTTGCCGCTCTCGATGCCGTAATGCAGGTTCGCCATCGCCTCCGTGTGCGAAGGCGTGAAGTAGATGAAGCGCGGGTCGGGCGTCAGCGCGAACGGCAACTCTTTAAGACCGTAGAACTCTTTGTACATAACTTGTTCGTACCTGTCGGTTGTCCGTGGTCAGTTGTCCGTGGTCAGTTGTCAGTCGTCAGTTGTTCAAATCCGCCTTGAGCCGCTTGTGTGATGATCACGTGCAACTGACAACTGACCACGGACAACTGACCGCCTTTCCTTTACGAGACGAACAGGTCGAAGACGCGGGTGAATCTCAGCGCGAGCGCGAGCGCGGGGATGCTGAGAACGGTGATGGCGAGACCGGCGAAGGCGGTCGCCAAACGGCGCACGCGGGCGCGTCGCTGTTCCCTCGGCGTCAGGAGTTCGGGCACGGAGATGAGCACGGGCAGCCCCGTGTAATGACGCGCGTCCTCGACGGTTTGAATCGTCAGCAGGCGCGGCACTTCAAAGGCGGCGGCGAACGCGAGGCCGAAGGCGAGACCGAGCGCGAGGCCGAGCGCGATGAGCAGCGGCCGCTTCGGCGCGATGGGGCGCACGGGCAGGCTCGCCGGGTCGATCACTTGAATCGTCTCGCCCTGCGCCGAGTTGGTGGCCGCCACGTTCAAGTCCGACTTCTGTTTCTTCAGGAGCAACTCGTCGTAGGCGGCCTTCTTCGTCTGGTATTCGCGGTCTATCCGGCCGAGATTGATTTCGGCTCCGGGCACGCGGCTCAGTTGGCTCTGCACCTGGGCGATCTGCGCGCTGGTCTGGGCGAGCAGCTTTTCCTGTCGCGCGACTTCGCTGTCGATGCCTTGCAGATTGGCCTTGATGGTCGAGGCGCGCGGGTCGATGCGGTTCGCCACGCGCTTCGTCTTATCCGCGATCCGGTTCTTCCAATCGTCGGTCAACTCCTGCTTGCTGCGCTGGACGGCGGCGAGTTCCTGTCGCTTGGCGACCACGTCCGGGTTCTTCGGCTTCAAGACCGTGAGCATGTTTTGCAACTCGGAATCGAGTTGCGACTCGCGCTTGGAGAGTTCGGCCCAGGCGGGCGTGGTCTTCGGGTCGGTCAAAGTCTCGACCACGTCTTCCTTGTCGGATTGAAACTGCTTTTCGATGTCGCCGAGTTGCGTGGTGAGCATCGTCTTCTGGTCGCGCAGACGCCCGATGTCGTTGATGTAAGACTTCTGTTGTTCGTAGAGGCCGCTCAGATTCGTGACGAGCGAAGTGGCCTGCGTGGGCAGGTTGTTGATGTTCGCTTGCAGCGTTTGCAGCCGCTGATCCTCGACCGTTTTGAGTTCGGCCTGCGCCAGGTCGAGCTGCTGCTGGAGGAACTTCCCCGTTTCAGTCGCGCCCTGCGATTGCTGCTTGAGCTGCGCGTTGACGTACTTGCTGGCGAGATCGCCGGTGACCTTCTGCGTGATGCCGGGGTCAGGCCCTTTGAAGGTCAGGATGAAGCCGTTGGTGATGTCGTTGCGGCTCTTGTTGACCTCGATCTGCGTGTCCTTCTTCGCCATGCGCTCGACGAGCAGTTCCATCGGCTCGCCGCGCCGCCGCTCCGCGGCGTAGAGGTTGTAGGTGGTGATCAGCGGTTCGAGCGACGAACGGCTGAACACCTCCTGGCCGATGGCGTTGATCCGGATCGTGAGGTCGTCGTCGGACATTTGCGGCACGATGCCCTGCATGATGTTCGAGGGGCGCACCGTCAACAACGTGTTCGACTGGTAGACGTTCGGCAGCCGCCACACGACGATGGCGACGGCGAAGGAAACGACGATGGCCGGCAGGATAATGAGCCACTTGCGCTTCCACAAGATGCGCCCATACTCGCCCGGTTTCCGCTGACGAAATTCAACACTCATAGTTCAACCCTCTTCTTCGCGTAACAAGAGTTCTCCCGGATCACAAAGAGTCGAGCGCCTTGCGCGCTTCCTGCTCGCTCTCCGGCGAGAGCTTGTTCCCCTTGGCCGGGTTCAAGGCTTGCTGCAACTGCTGGCGCGCTTCGGGCTTGCGTCCCACGGCGGCGAGCGCGAGGCCGAGATGGTAGCGATAGAGCGCGCTCTCCGCGCCGCGCGCCGTCGTCTGCCGCACGGCTTTTTGCAGTTGCTCGACGGCGGCGGCGTGCAAGCCCTTCTTGTAATAGACCCAACCGAGCGTGTCGGCATAGCCCGGCTCGTCGGGAAACTTCTGCACGACGCCCTGCGCGAGCCGGACGGCCTCGTCGAGATTGCCCTTGCCGTATTCGGCGTAGTTCCACGCGAGGTTGTTGGCGGCGAAAGCGTTCTCGGCGTTGAGCGTCAGAGCGCGCCGGTAGGCTTCGGTGGAGGCGTCGTAATTCTTGCGCCCGTCTTCGACCATGCCGATGAGCATGTAGGGCGTCGGGTCGTCGGGACGACGCTCGCCCATGCGGCGAAACTCGGCGATGGCCTCGTCGGGGCGGTTCGTGTTGACGTAGAGCGAGCCGAGGGCGTTGAGCGCGGGCACGAAACCCGGATCGAGTTCGAGCGTGCGGCGCAGGGCGGCCTCGGCCTGCTGCGCGTCGCGCTGCTTGCCGTAGATGGAGGACTTGAGGAAGTAGAGACTGGCCGTGTCGGGGCGCGCGGCCATGGCTTGATCGAGGCGCGCGTGCGCCTGATCGAAACGACTCTGCGACGCGTAGAGGTTGATCAGGCCGTTCAGCGCGTCGAAGCTCGCCGCGTCGATTGAGAGCGCGCGTTCGTAGTGTTCGGCGGCCTCGTCCGCTTTACGCTCGGCGAGCGAGACGGCCGCGAGGTTGACGTGCGAGGCCGGGGCGTTCGGCATGAGATCGCGCGCCCGCGCAAAGTCGGAGCGGGCGGCCGCGGTGTTCTGCGGTTGCGTCTGGAGGTAGGTCGTGGCGCGCGCGGTCAGAGTTTTGGCGCGCAGTTCGTTCAGGAGTTGCGGCGAATTGCGCGCGTCGGGAGCGGACTTGTCGAGGCGGGCGAGCAGGTCGTTGGCGAGTCGTTGCGCGCCTTGATGGTCGCCGGCCGCGAGGTTGATCTGCACCTGCATCAACTTGCCGGGCAGATAATCGGGGTAAAACTTATCGAGGTCGCCCGCGTAGATGCGCGATTGTTCGACCTGCCCGGCGCGGAAGCTGGCCTCGGCCATGAAGTAGAGTCCGGCTTGATCGCGCGGTTCGATCTTCAAGACCTGTTTGAGGTCTTCGATGGCGTCTTTGGGTCTGTCCTGATTGAGCCGGAGACGGGCGCGCAGGATCAAGCCTTCGCGGTCGTTGGCGTTCTTCTTGAGCGCCTCTTCGACTTGCGCCAGCGCGCCGGTCTGGTCGCCGCGCTGCAACATCAACTCGGCGAGCCGGTGGCGGCCGCGCGCGTAGTCGGGCGACGAGGAGACGAGCTGCTGGTAGAGATTGGCGGCCTCGTCGTAGCGGCCGACGGAGGCGTAGAAATCGGCGAGCACGGCGCGGCCTTCCGGCCGGTCGCGGTCGAGTTCGGCGAGGGCTTTGAAGGCTTCTTCGGCGCGGTCGAGTTGTTTGTTGACGAGGTAGAAGCTGGCGAGCGTGCGGCGCGCGTCGCGGTTCGCGGGGTCAACTTCGACGGCGCGGCGAAACTCAACCTCGGCCAAATCGAGCCGGTTCTGCGAGACGAAGAACTTGGCGTATTCGAGGTGCGCGAGCGCGGAGCGGTCGTTGACGGAGAGGGCGCGTTTGTAAACTTCTTCGGCCTTCGCCGTCTCGCCCACCTGCCGGTGGAACAGCGCGAGGCTCATCAGCGACTCGATGCGCTGCGGGTTGAGTTCGACGGCGCGCGTGAGGGCGGCGAAAGGCTCTTCGCGCTTGTTGGAGGCGTAGAGCACCGTGCCCTTGAGGATGTGGCCCTCGATGTGGTTCGGGTCTTTCCCCAGGACATCCTGATAAAGCCGCTCGGCCTCGGCGCGAAGCTCGTCCTTCCGCTCGCGCTG
>DASQNL010000027.1:0-10600 GCA_035644995.1 Pyrinomonadaceae bacterium
GCTACGCCGTCGCCGCCGCATCCTACGTCAACAACTTCCTGCGCCCCGGCCTCCCGCGCGCGAAGCGACTCACGAACATCCTCACGACACTCTTCCTGCTGCAAATCGGCGCGGGCATTTTAAACGTCTCGCTGCTCGCTCCCGTCTGGTTGCAACTCACGCACCTCCTGCTCGCAGACCTCTTCTGGATCGCGCTCGTGCTCAACGCCGCCGCCGCCCTCGCCCCGGAGCGCGCCACCCTAGAGCCGCGCGAGCAGTTGAACCTCCAAGCCGCGATGGAAACCTGAAAAGAATTGATTCATTGATTCATCGGTTCATTGATCCATTGAATCAATGAACCGATGAATCAATGAATCAATTCTTTTCAATTCTTTTCTGCTTTTAGAGACACATTCGTGTCCTTAAAAATAAAACTTTCCGCTTAAGTGAAGTTCGCCGCCGGGCGGAGAGATTAGCAGGAGGAATTTCAACAGTGAGCGAGAGCTTCGCGCCCCAACTCGGTCTGGTCTGTATCACTACTTCCGACGCCGTGCGTTACCGTGCGCTGACGCGCAAGCGTCTCTTGCAGTTCGACGCGCTCGAACAGAAACGCATGCTGCGCGAGTTATATGCCGATAACCTCGCGCGGTTGGGACGCGCGCTCGATTTTTGCAGCGAGCGCGGGTTGAAGTTGTACCGGCTCACCTCCGGGTTATTCCCGTTCGCGGACGACGAGGCGGGCGCGGACGTGCTCGAAGAGTTCGCGGGCGAGGCGCGGCGGACGGGCGAGCGTGCGACCGCGCTCGGCATCCGCCTCGTGATTCATCCGGATCAGTTCGTCGTGCTCAGTTCCGACTCGGAGCAGGTGGTCGCCAACAGCATCAAAATTTTGCGGACGCACGCGCGCGTCTTCGACCTGCTGGCGCAGCCGCGCACGAGTTGGGCGGTGATGGAGATACACGGCGGCAAGGGCGACCGCGCCGAACGGCTCGTCGAGGTGATTCGCGCGCTGCCCGAAGAGATTCGCGCGCGGCTCGCTCTGGAGAATGACGAGTATGCTTACAGCGCGGCGCAGATTCTCGAAGTCTGCCGCGCCGCCCGCGTGCCGATGGTCTTCGACGCGCATCATCACGTGTGCCGCGAGCGGTTGGACAGCTACGAGCACGAGAGCGTGGCGCATTTTCTCGCCGCCGCGCGCGAGACGTGGCCTGTGCCCGAATGGCAACTCGTCCACATCTCCAACGGCCGCACCGCCTTCAACGACCGCCATCACAGCGATCTGATCACGGACATGCCTTCCTCTTACCGGCGCGCCCCCTGGATCGAGGTCGAGGCCAAACAGAAGGAATTGGCGATTGAACGCTTGCGCGCCGAGTGGCTCGACGGGGGACTGAAAGAGTTGTGGCGGACGGCCTAGAAGTTAGTCCGCGAGCTGAACAAACCGGCGGCTCCTGTATGCCTTGGAAACGGTCAAGTTGAGGCTTGACAGTGAGGCCGATGATCAATAAGATTGCGGGCACTTGGTACAACTTAATAGGAAGCCTGTACACGCGCTTCTCTGACACTTGAGATTGCCGCGTGCGAAGAATCAAACACGTGGTTCTCTACAGACGTAAAGGCGACTTAAGACGCCGCTTCCGCAAATTGAGCCGGAGCTTTCCGGCCCGCGAGATTGCCCCGAACAGTTTTAACTGTCGGGGCGATGTCGTGTTCGGGCGTCAAATTTTCAACGCACGTATTTTCAACGCACGTAAATCGGGTTCGAGATGATCCAGGGCTTCGCGTCGAGCGGCGCGGAGAGTTGCGGCAGGTAGCAGACGACCCGGTAGACGCCCGCCTCGCGCGCCGTCCATTCGTGAGCGGCGACATCGCGCGCCTCGCTGACAACCTGGCCGTTCCTGATGATCTCAATACGACTTCGCACCGGAGTCGTCACGCGCAAACGGACGCCCGCGCCTGAGAGCGCGATCTCGTCGCCCAACAGTTTTTCTTCCGCGCCGTTGGTCGCCGTGAAGCGAAAGCCGCTCGCGTCGCACAGGATGTCGAAGGCCACGTAAGCGTGCCCGGCGGCGAGAGCCGACAGCAAATTTTCTTCATTCAACGGCTCGCCGCGCGCGACGAGGACGTGCGTGCGAACGATTTGAAAGATGCGCTCGTATGGGTCGAGTCGCAAGGCGAAGATGGTGTGGCCGGCGAGGTCTTGAAACGCGAGGCCGACATTGGCGTGCGCATCGTTGCCCGCGATGGCGACGATTTTGCGTTTGCCTTCCGGGGCGGTCAATTCGTCGAAGCGTCGCAGGTTGGCGGCGGGAGTTTCGTAGAAGCGCGTCCAGAGCAGGTGCGGGTAGCTGCGGTAAGACCAGAGTCCGTCGAAGAAGATGAGCGGGCGGTTGACGTGTTTGGCGTCGGCGTGAAGGTTGTAAATCTCCATCCCGTGGAAGCCGCCCGCCGTGCCCCAACTGCGAAACGTTTCGGGGTGCGCGACAAAGACGAGCTGCCCGGCGGCGCGGGCGCGGTCGATGCTCTCCTGCGTCGAAGACGGCGCGGACGCGTCGCCCGCCGCCGCCGCAGAGGTTCCGCCGAAGGTGAGAAAGCGATCCGTGTCCGACTCGCTCGTCTCATTTCCCGCGACGAAGAGGACGCCCCCGCGCATGCCGCGCAAAGTCAGGGCGCGCGTGTCGTAATCGCCCGACGGGTGCTCGGTCATCACCACGAAGGCGAGGCCGTTCGACTGCGCCGCCCGCGTGATGTCGGCGAAGGTGCCCGCGCTGTGTCCGCCGAGAAAGGAGTGGACGTGGATCACGCCTTTATAGTCGGCGTAGGCGGGGTCGGCGTCGGCGGCGCGCGCGTGGTTCAACTCCTGAATTTTCGCGTTGAGGCGTCCGAGTTGATAACGGCGATAGATGAAGGGCGTCTGCGCGAGGAGCGCGACGAGGAAGACGACCGCCAGTAGTTTCAACCAACGTTTCATCGGGTTCAATCGCGCCGCGCGTTTAAGCCGCGCGCGGCTGTCCGGCCGCGGCCTGATTTACCGCGCCGCCCTTTTCGACTTCCGCCATCGCGCCCGCTCAATCCGCGCTCTCGAAATCCACGGAGGCGATGTGCTCCGAGAGGCTGCGCCCGTAGACGGCCACGAGCACGTGTTCGGGATGATCCGTGTAAGCGTCCAGCCCGGCGCGGTCGCGAAAGACGGCGACGAGTCCCACGTCGTAAGAGCGCGGCAACTGCAACACGTCGAAGCCGACCGCGAAACTCTCGATCTGCGGGATGAAATTCGGCAGACGACGCAACTGCGCGACGTGTTCCTCTCGCTCCGCCGGGGTCGTCCCGGCGCGATACTTCCAGATGACGATGTGTGTCAGCATGGTGGTCAGTGGTCAGTGGTCAGTGGTCAGTTGTTTACTTCGTCCCATCAGTCGAGGCTCTCATCTTCAGGCATCAGCTCGCCGAACACAAACAACGGACAACTGACCACTGACGACGGACAGTCTCATCTCAGATATTTATCAAACCAATCGAGCGTTCTTTCGAGCGCGTCCTGGCGGTGGCGCGGTTCGCGGAAGCCGTGGCCTTCGCGCGGGTAGCGCGCCAGCACGGTTTCGACGCCCCGACGGCGCAAGGCCATGTACATCTCTTCGGCCTGCGTGATGTGCACGTCGTTGTCCAACTCGCCGTGGATGAACAGCGTCGGCGTTTCGACGGCGCGCGCGTAGCGCAGCGGCGACCAACGCCACAGCAGATCATAATCGTCCCACGGGAAGCCGCCAAACTCCGCGTGGATCAAATCCTGATAAAGCGACGTGGAGTAAAAGCTGACGAGGTTCGAGACGGACGCGCTGGCGACGGCCGCGCGGAAGCGGGTCGTCTGCGTGATGATCCAGTTCGTCATGAAGCCGCCGTAGCTGCCCCCCGTCACGCCCATGCGCCCGCGGTCGATCCATGAGAATTTGCGCAGGGCTTCGTCCACGCCCGCCATCAGGTCGTGGTAGTCGCCGCCGCCCCACTCTCTGAGCGTGCCGTCGGAAAACTTCTGCCCGTAGCCCGTGGAGCCGCGCGGGTTGATGAAGAGGACGGCGTAGCCGCGCGCGGCGTAAGCCTGAAAGGCGGCGTTGAAACCATAGCCGTACATGCCGTGCGGCCCGCCGTGGATGGCGAGGATGAGCGGGTAGCGTTCCGTTTCGCGGAAGTTGAGGGGACGCATCAGCCAGCCCTGCACGCGCGTGTTATCCGCGCTCCTGAAGTTCAACTCTTCCGGTTCGGAAAGCGCGAACCGGCGCACGACCTCCGTGTGCTGCGCCGCGACGAGCCGCAGCCCCGCGCCCGCCCTCAGCCGCGACGGCGTCGCGCCGAACCACACGGTCGCAGGCATCAGCGGCTCGCTCAAGGTGAGACCGATGACGCTCGCGGCCGGCGCGTCTCCCGTCTGCGACGCGGGTAACAAGGCGCGGCGTCCGATGCTGAAATTGCCGACCTGAATTCGCGGCAACGAGACGACCGGCATTTGTCCGGGTGGGGGGAGAGGCGCGCCCCTCTGCGGCTCGCGCGGCAGCGGGACGTGGGAAACTTGCCCGCCGCCCGCCGCGACGCGATAGAGCAAGACCGCGCCGCGATCTCCGGCGAGGAAAAAGATGTCCGCGCCATCGGGCGACCAGCGCGGCGAGCGAGCGCGGCGATCTTGCGCGGCGGTGAGTTCGCGCCCTTTGCCGCCGGCCGCGTCGATCACCCAGACGTGCGCGTCTTCGGCCACGCTGTCAATCGTCGTCACGTCGCGCGTCGTGGCCGTGTAGGCGACGAGCTTGCCGTCGGGCGACCACGCGGGTTCGTACTCGCAGCCGCGCGTCTCCGTCAGCCGTCGCACGCGCCCGTCTCCGGCCGAGACGACGAAGATGTCCGAGTTGTTGACGGCGTCCGGGTCGCTCTCGTGGTTGGAGAGAAAGGCGATCTCGTCGCCGCGCGGGTTCCATGTGAGCGCGTGATCGTAATACTGGCCGGAGGTCAGTTGGCGCGGCGCGGGGTCGTCCACGTCCACGAGCCAGACGTGCGAGCGCAGCGTGTCGGAGAAGGCGGTGCGCGATTTGTACCGGATGCGATCCACGAGGCGCGGGTCGTCGCGGCGCGCGCGGTCGGCGGCGGTCGTGGGAACAGTCGCGCCGTCTTGCGTTTCCTCGCTTGCGTTGATGAAAGCGATGCGGCGGCCGTCGGGCGACCAGGCGAACGACTCGCCCGCATAAGGGATGTGAAAGTTGGTCGAGCGGACGTGCGCGACGAAGCGCGGCTGGCGTTCGGCGCGCGGCGACATCACCCAGAGGCCGCTCTGTTCGCCGCGCGTGGCGATGAAGGCGAGCCGCCTGCCGTCGGGCGACCAGCGCGGGCGCGAGACGTTCCACTCGCCCCCCAGAACTTGTTGGGAGGGACGACGCTGGGGCGGCGGCGGTTGCGGGGCGGCGCGCTCGTCCCCAAGTTGCGCGCACCAGAGCGACGTGCGCGTCGCGTCGCCTTCCACGTTCGAGACGGTATAACAGAGCGCGCCGCCATCGGGCGCGATCTGCGCATCCGCCACGTTCGCCACGCGCAGAGTGTCGGCGGGCGTCATGCCGCGCTGCTGCGCAAAAGAACCTTGCGCGCCAAATAAAAGAATGCTGCAAATAAAGAGCAACGACATTGTCACAACCCGCCCGTGTGCCGCAACTCTCTTCTTCTTTGCGCCTTTGCGCCTTTGCGCGAAATTTTTATAGACGATTAACAACTCTCGTAATGCCATCTTTAATCAACTCCGTACCAAAATTAATCAACAAACCAAGCCGCTTATCAGCAAGGCGCAGGTAGGTTAATAGCTGCTTTCTATGCACCGGAGCAACCATCTCCACAGATTTCAATTCGACAATAACTAAGCCGCCGACAATCAAGTCTGACCGAAATCCCATATCCATACGGACGGACTCATAAACGACCGGGATAGGTTGTTGCCGGAGTACATTGAAGCGTCTTTGGCTTAACTCATAAGCGAGGGTGGCTTCGTAAACCGATTCCAGTAGTCCGGCGCCAAGGGTTGTGTGAATTTTGTAAGCAGCGTTGACAATCTCTTTAGCGATCTCGTTTTCATGCATGGAATTTATCTCACGCAAAGGCGCAAAGGCGCAAAGAAGCAAGAGCTAGGCGAGGAGCGCGAGTTGTTCATTTAAGAGTTCCCACGCGCGGCGGACGTGTTCCTCGGCGGTGCGGATGTTGCCGACGGCGAGGCGGAGGGTGAAACGGTCGTGCAGGCGCGTGTGGGAGATAAAGATCGAGCCGGTGGCGTTCGCGGCGTGCAGGAGGCGTTCGTTGAGGGCGTCGAGGCGCGCGGCGCGGGCGGCGGCGTCGGAGTCGTCCGCCCCGTCGGGGCGGGCGCGGAAGCAGACGACGCTCAAGGGGACGGGCGCGAGCAGTTCCCAGTCGGGGGAGTCTTCGACCCAGGAGGCGAAGAGGCGCGCGAGGCGACAATGTTCGCGGATGCGGGCGGCGAGGCCGTCGTGCCCGAAGTAGCGGAGGATCATCCAGAGCTTGAGAGAGCGGAAGCGGCGGCCGAGTTGGACGCCGTAGTCCGCGCCGTTGCGCACGCCCGCGGTTTCGGCGGCGGGCGTGCGCAGGTATTCGGGGACGAGCGAGAAGGCGCGATGGAGCGTTTCGATCCGGCGGCAGTAGAGAACGGAGAGATCGAAGGGCGTGAAAAGCCACTTGTGCGGGTTGAGCGTCAGCGAGTCGGCGCGGTGGCATCCGGCGAGGACGAGGGGGCGCAGTTCGGGCACGATCCCGGCCGAACCGGCGTAGGCGGCGTCAACGTGCAGCCAGAGTTCGTGTCGCGCGCAGATGTCGGCGACGGCGGCCACGGGGTCGATGCTCGTCGTCGAAGTCGTGCCGATGGTGGCGACGACGCAGCAGGGCAGCAGGCCGTGTGCCTTGTCTTCCGCGACGGCGCGGGCGAGGGCTGCGGCGTCCATGCGAAATTCGGCGTCGGTCGGAATTTTGCGGAGCGAGCGTTGGCCGAGGCCGAGCGCGATGACGGCTTTGTCGATTGACGAATGCGCCTGTTCGGAGGCGTAGACGCGCAAGGCGGGGAGGTCGGCGCGGCCGCTCAAGCCCTGCTCGCGGATGTCGAGATTCAAGCTCTCGCGCGCGGCGGCGATGGCGTGGAGGCTGGAGACGGAGGCGGTGTCGTAGATGACGCCCGCGAACTCGCCGGGCAGGCCGAGCATCTGCCGGAGCCATGAGAGCGCGACCTCTTCGAGTTCGGCGGCGGCGGGCGCGGTGCGCCAGAGCAGAGCTTTCACGTCGAAGGCCGCCGAGAGGAGTTCGCCGAAGATGCCGGGCGCGCTGGTGGACGTGGCGAAGTAGGCGAAGAACGAGGGATGATTCCAATGCGTGAGCGCGGGGACGAGCAGGCGATCCACGTCGGCGAGAATCTCGTCCATCGGTTCGCCGGAGGCGGGCGGGGCGGCGGGCAGCTTTTCGATCAAGTCGCGCGGCTTGACCTGCGCGAGCACGGGGCGGGCTTCAATTTCGGTGAAGTAGTCGCTGATCCAATCGATGAGCGCGTGGCCGTGGCGGCGAAACTCCTCCGCGCTCATGTCGCCGGTCGCGGGCGGTGCGTTGCCGGGTGTGTCTCCCCGCTCGCTGTCATCCTGTTTCATGCCGGGCATTGTAACGGTGAAAGACGGCTCGCGTCACATGGGAAGACACTTTCACATGGGAAGACACCTTAAGGCGCGCGGTTCGCTGCGCACCGTGACGCGGCGGCCGCGCCCGCGGCGTGTGACGTGCGCGGGCGCGGCGTTTAGGCGGCGAGTTCGTCCTCGGAGGGGAACTTGTGCTGCTTGCGTCCCGGCGGGCCGTCGTATTTTTTGGAGGTCTTGTAGAGTTCGAAGTGGCCGTCGGCGGCGGCGGCGGCGCAGCGCGTGCGCAGGGCTTGCATCTCCTCGCCGGACATCGGGGTGAACTCGCGCGCGATGCGCAGATTTTGCCGGAGCACTTTGAGCGAGTCGATGCCGGAGACGGTCGAGGCCACGGGGAGACTCATCGCGTAGCGCAAAGCCTCAGCGGCCGTGACGGCGCGTTTTTTAACGGCGTCGCCCCCGCCGCCCAAACTCTTCATGCCGAGCGGGGCGATGCCGCGCCTGAGCAGTTCGGGCAAGACCTGTTGCTCGAAGCTGCGGAAGGTGGCGTCGAAGGGGTTGAGCGGCAGTTGGCAAGTGTCGAAGGGATAATCGTGCGCGAGCATCTTGAGGTGGATGGCGGGGTCTTTGTGGCCGGTGAAACCGACGAAGCGGACTTTGCCTTCGCGCCGCGCCTGTTCGAGGGCTTCGATGACGCCGCCGGGGGCGAAGTGCAAATCGGGGTCGTTGTCGTGGATGACTTCGTGAACCTGCCAGAGGTCGAGATGATCCGTGCGGAGTCGTTTGAGCGTCTGTTCGAGTTGGCGCATGGCCGTCCGGCGGTCGCGCCCGTGCGTGCAGACTTTCGACATCAAAAAGACTTTGTGGCGCAAGCCGCCTTGCAAGGCTTCGCCCATCAACTCTTCGCTCAAGCCGTCGTGATACTCCCACGCGTTGTCCATGAAATCAATGCCGCCGTCAATCGCCTCGCGGACGATCCGCAAAGCCTCGCGCTTCGACTTCGTTTCGCCGATGTGCGAGCCGCCGAGCGCGAGCGCGGAGACTTCGATGCCGGTGCGACCGAGCATCCGGCGCGGCACTTCGCCGGAAGATGTACTCTGAACCATGATGCCTCCCTGATGCTCCGGCGAAGCCGGACGCGGCGTGTAAATTTATTTGATGTAACGGTGCGACGGAGTATGCCACAGAGACGGGCGCGGCGAGAAGATTTAATTGTTTTTGTCCCGGAGGGACATTTGATCATAGCCCAGCCATTGATGGCCGGGGATAGTTAATGGCTCTTTTAACCGGAGTCCCGGAGGGACGATTGAATGTTGATCATTATTCAATCGTCCCTCCGGGACTCAGACCCTATCCTTCAACTTGATACCCGGCGATAAATCGCCGGGCTATTATCAATCGTCCCTGCCGGGACTTTTCAGACAGCTTTTAAACGGGACTTTTCAGACAGCTTTTAAAACAGCTTCCGGGTCTCCCGCTTTCATTTCATTTATTCGCGCGGCGTCTTAGAACGAGTACTTGAGCGCGAACTGGAAGCGGCGCATGGGCGTCGCCGTCGAGGTCGCCTGACCGAAGCCGGGGGCTTCGAGGAAGCGCACCGGGATGCCGTAGTTGGCGCGGTTGATGAAGTTGAAGGCGTCCACGCGGAAGAGGACGGCCTGCCCTTCGCTCACGCGGAAGCGTTTGACGAGCGCGAGGTTGAGATCGAGGATGCCGCCCGCGCGGAACGTGTTGCGCCCGACCGCGCCGTTCTCGCCGACGGGCGCGAGCAGCGAGTTCGGATCACCCGTCGTCAAGCGCAGCGGTTGCCGCCGGTCGCCCGTGCGTTCGAGTCCGGCGGTCGTGTGCAGGCGGTCGGTCAGGTTGCCGTCGAGGTTCACGTCGTAGATCGAGTTGACGGTGAACGGCTGACCCGTTTGATAACTGCCCGTGCCCGCCAGTTGCAGATCGCGGAAGACGAGACGGGCGAGCCGGCCGCTTGTCGCCTGCGGAAAGTCGTAGACGAAGTTGTAAGAGAAGCGGTGGCGCACGTCGAAATTGGCCGGGGCGCGCTCGGCGCTGAGGGCGCGCGGGTCTTGCGGCAGCGCGGACGCGCCCGCCAGATCGAACACGTCCGATACTTCGTCGAGGGCTTTGCCGAAGGTGTAGGCCGCTTGATATTGCAAGGTGCGGCGCAGGCGGCCGCGCAGTTGTAGTTGCATGGAGTCGTAGCGCGAAGGGGCGGTCGTCTCGAAGCGGGAGATGAACCCGGCGTCGGGGTTGGGGCGGCCTCCTTCGGGCGCGAGCGCGAGACCGTAGACGAGCGGCTGCACGCCGTCGTCCGGTTCGTCTTCTTGCGAGACTCTGAAGTCGAGCGGGATGAGAATGCTGTTGAGTCCGAGGTTGGGCGTGTTGAAGCGCAGCAGGTTTCGGCCGCGCGTGCCGACGTAGGCCACGGAGAGCACGGTATCGCGCGATAGTTGCTGCTCGACGCTGAAAGTGTAGTGCTCGGCGCGCGGCGACTTGAGCGTGCGCGCGGGCAGCGTCGCCCCGAAGATGCTCGAAGTCGGTTCTTCCTCGCCCGTCACGAGTTGGTTGATGGCTTTGACGAGTTCGGCCGTCGTCAGTTCCGGGTTGACGCGGTTGAGCGTGCCGGGTTGCACGATGCCGAGACGCGGGTTGCTTGGGTTGAGCAGTTGGAGTTGCCCCAGATTATCGTCGCGGCCGCGTCCGTCGTCGCCGCCGCCGCCGTTACCGCCGCCGCCGAGGAAGTTGCCGAGGCCGCCGGAGAAGTTGACGGTCAGGAAGTTCGGGTAGACGTTTCTGGACTGGCTGACGACCGCGCCGAGAATCTGATCGTAGAAGACTCCGTAACCGGCGCGGAAGATTGTCAGGCGGTCAGCCCCGAAGATGTTCGGCGCGTAGGCCACGCCGATGCGCGGGGCGAAGTTGGAGCGGTCGGGGTCGAAAATCCTCCGGCGGCCGCCGATGAA
>DASQNL010000028.1:0-3351 GCA_035644995.1 Pyrinomonadaceae bacterium
TTCGACGCGCCGAAAGCGCAACTGATGGCCGTGCTCGTCGATGGCGTGCTGACGCAGAAACTTCCTTGGTCGCTGATCCTGATCGGCGCGTTCATCTCGATCCTGTTGGAGATCGTGGGCATCTCCGCGCTCCCGTTCGCCGTCGGCATGTACCTGCCGTTCGCCACGTCGGCCACGATCTTCGTCGGCGGAGCGGTGCGCGCGCTCGTCGAACGCGTCGCGCGCGGCAAGAGAACGCTCGCCGAGGAAGAGAGCGGCCCCGGCGTGCTCTACAGTTCCGGCCTGATCGCGGGCGGCGCGATTGCGGGCTTGCTGCTCGCCATCCCGCAGGCGTTGGACAGCAACGTGCTCAACGTCGGGCGATTCCTGCCCGAAGCCTTGCACGACAGCATGATTATTGGCATCATCATGTTCGGCGTGCTCGTCGCCACGCTCTACTACGTCGGCCGTCACGGCCTGTCGGGCAAGCGCAGCGAGAATCTACCGTCGCCGCCGCCGCCGCCGACGCAGTTGAGGTAGACGAGAGACGCCCAGACGCATTTGTCTCCCACGTTCACGTACCAGATGCGGCGCGCTCGCGGGCGACTGTGATCCAGTCGCCCGCGAACGCGCCGCACACATTTCATCCGCCCAAAGGAAATATCCGACATGCAAGAGTCCATGCCTCGCCGCATGCGCGCGCGTTCCGCTCGTCGGCTCGTGCCGGCGTTGTTACTCCTCGTCCTCTGTTCCGGCGCAAGCCTCTGCGCGCGCGCCCAAACCGCGAACGCGGCGGCGCAAGCCCGCACGCCGATCCAGACCGTGAGCGAATTTTACAAAGCCCTGCGCGAGCGGCGTTTCCGCGAAGCCTTCGCGCTCTCGATCTACAAGCCCGCGCTCGAAGGCTTGAGCGCGGAGGAGTTTGCCGAGTTGCAGCCGGAGTTTGAGAAACTGGCCGGAGCGGTGCCGGAGAAGATCGAGTTTGGCGGCGAACAGATCAGCGGCAAGACGGCGACGGTCTTTGCGCGCGTCGGCGGGGAGAGCGCGCAACTGGAAGCGATCACGCTGATGCGTGGGGCGGACGGGGTGTGGATTTTCGGCGACGCCGAAAACGAGGCCATCGTCAAACGCGACGGCAAGGAGTTCTTTCTCAAAGCCCGCATCGAGACGCACCACAAAGAGGTGGAGGCGCTGCTCCTGAAACTGGCGAACGCCGAAGCGGCCTACAGCGCGCAGAACGGCGGGCGGTTCGCGGAGATGCCCGCGCTCGTCGCCGCCAAGCCCGCGCTGCGCGAAGATGTCGAAAGCGCGCAGACGCTCGGCTACACTTTTCAGATCACGGTCGGCCGCGACGGGAAGAGTTACAGCGTCCGCGCCGAACCCACCCGCTACGGGCGCACCGGCCTGCTCTCCTACTACATGGATCAGTCCGGCATGCAGCAGAAGGACACGGGCGGCAAGCCGCTTAACCCGCAGGTGAAGAAGTAAGCCGAAGGGGAAAGGGGAAAGGGGCAAAGGGGAGGGGAAAAGAGCAAACCGTCGCGCTTCCGCTATCGCCCTTCTCCCTTTACCCCTTCCTCTTTACCCAGCTTAAAAACTTATGCCGGAACTGCTGCGTTCCATGGTCGCGCGCATGCGCGTGTATATCGGCAACCGCCGCCGCGCGCGGCGTCATCGCCTGAGCGTATCCTTCAACGTCTCGATCTTCGACCCGAAACTGAGCCGCGAGCAACTCGAACACGCGCCCTATCTCGAAGGCGCAACCAGCGACCTCAGCGCGAGCGGCCTCGGCCTCGTCGTCCCTGCCATTCGCATCAACGATCGCTATCTCACCGCGCCCGGCCAAACCCTGCACCTCATACTCGAACTTTCCGACGGCCGCGCCGAACTGCGCGTCGCGCCCGTGCGCTACGAACAACTCGAACGCGAAGGCGCGGCCGTCGGCTACCTCATCGGCGTCCGCATCGAAGAGATGAGCGACGCCGACCGCGCACGCTTCGAAGACTACCTGAGCCGGCAGGCTTGAACCGCATCGTCTCTGTAATTTATTCGGCGCGAAACTTGTTCGGCGCGCAAACGCGCCGCATCGAAGCGCGGGGCGAGTTCACGGAGCATCGCTTCGCGCCGCCGTCTCTCAACAGGGTGAGCGGCCTGAATCGTTCGGGAGCATTGGTCGGACGCGTCTACGAAGGGCGCGGCGAACGGGCTTGAGGCGAACGGGTTTGAGAGGCGAGGTGAGACACGCTTAAACGGCGAAGCGTAGACGGCCGAATTTCTCCGGCACGTGGAAGTTCGGTTCGGGCGTGAACGTCGGCCGCCACGCGACGTAACCGCGCGTCTCGCCCGCACCCACGCAGCGAAACAGGTTCACGCGCCAATACTCGCCCGCGCGCGGCGCGCCGCCGTCGCCGAAGGCGCGCCACGGCACGCGCATCGCCACCGTGAAGGAATCGTCCGAGAGGCGCGCCGCCGCCGTCATCCCCGAATAAAAGTCCCAGTCGGTGGCGCGCCCCGCGGCCGTCAGCCGCACGACGAGGTCGAGCCATTCGCCCGTCGGCGCGACTTCAAATTCAAAATAACGCGCCGGGTCGGACGCCGACGGCGCGACGAACATCTCGCACACGTCTCGCTCCCACAGCCCCATCGTTTTCCGCTCGCATTGCGGACTCGCGCTCGCCACGAACGGTTCGCGCTGCTCGCACACGAAGCGCGCCGACAACGCCTCTTCGTCCCACACGAGGCGCGCTTCGGCCTGACGCGCGACGGGCGCGGCCGCGCCCGACCAATAATGCCCCAGCCTCACGGGACGCGCCCTCGCCCACTCCGCGTGGTCGAGTTCGGCGACGCCGACGCGTGCGCGCCGCGCTTCGACGATGTTGTTCTCCGTCGTCGTCATCTTCAGCCTTCGCCCCGCGTCTAAAACAGCCCGCGCACCCAGCCGCCGTCCACCTGCAAGGTGACGCCCGTGATGTATGAGGCGCGCTCGGAGGCGAGGAAGGCGATGGCCGCCGCGATCTCTTCGGCCGCCGCGAGCCGCCGCATCGGAATTTGCGCCGCCCACATCCCGACCAGTTCTTCCTTCGGCTTGCCGCTTTGTCCCGCGCGCGCGGCGGCCAGTTCGTCCTGCCGCTCCGTCAAGGTGTAGCCGGGCGCGACGTTGTTCACCGTCACGCCTTCGGCGGCCACTTCCGCCGAGAGCGTCTTCGCCCAGCCGGTCAAGCCCGCGCGCACCGTGTTCGACAGCAGCAACCCCTCTATCGGCTGTTTGACCGAGATCGAAGTGACGTTAATGACGCGACCCCAACGCGCCGCGCGCATCGCGGGCACGACCAACTGCGCCAGCCGCACCGCCGAGAGCGCGTTCAGTTCAAA
>DASQNL010000029.1:0-4924 GCA_035644995.1 Pyrinomonadaceae bacterium
CTTCGCGGGCGCAAACTCCGGCCCGGGCAAGAACACCTATAACAAGTATGCGAAAGCGCCCTGGGTCATCGGCGTCGCGGCGGGCACGAAAGAGGGCGGCCTCGCGGGCTTCTCCTCGCGCGGCCTGCCCGCCGACGAGCGTTTCAGCAACAGTGATCCGCTCGACGATTTCGACGCGCCGACCATCACCGCGCCCGGCACGGGGCGCGAGTTCGAGTCGAATGCCGCGAAGTTCTCCGCCGCTTACGTCTCGACGCGCTCGACCTCGAACATCACGTCCAACGGCCTCGACGCCGACGCCGAACTCGCCCCCGGCGAGATTCCCTTCTACACGCAAATCTCCGGCACTTCGATGGCGACGCCCTACGTCGCGGGCGTCGTCGCCCTGATGCTCGATGCCGACCCGACGCTCTCGCCCGACGAGATCAGACAGATCATCACCGAGACGGCGACGCGCATGCCCGGCTACGCCGACCACGAAGTCGGCGCGGGCTACATCAACGCCTACGCCGCCGTGGATAAAGTTTTCAACCGCACGCGCAACTACAACGTCTTCAATAATCCGAACTTCAACGCGAAGTACTCCATCACCATTCCCGCGTCCGAATCGTTCAAGATCGACTTCAACCCGGCGGCCACGCCCGGCGCGAACTCCCCGAACGCGCGGAAGTTCACCGTGCGACCGGGCATGAGCGTGCTCGACGTGTACGGGCGGGTTGACACGGCGGCCGAAACGGGCGACGGGAACCTCGTCGGCATCGTGCTCACGTCGCCCAACGGCACGACCTATTCGAGCGGCGTCCAGTATCCCGTGATCGGCGCGAACAGCCGTGGAGTCATTGTCCAAAACCCTCTGCCCGGCGAGTGGGTGCTGGAAGTGCGCGGGGCGCGCGGTCTCGTCGCCGTGCCCGCCGCGAGTTTGCCCACCTCCGGCGCGGCTGCGCCCGGCCTCGTCGAAGGCGTGATCCTACAGAAGCTCTACACGCTCGCGCCCGTCGCGGACATTCAGGGACACGCGCGGCAGGAATTTTTCGAGACGCTGCTCAAGAGCCGCCGCATGGACGCGCTCGCCGACGGCCTCTTCCACCCGGAAGCGCCCGTCACGCGCGAAGACTTCGCGCGCACGCTCGTGCTCAACGCGCCCGTGCGCCAGGCGGCCTCGGCGTCGCCCCGTTTCGGCGACGTGTCCGGCGACCTCGCCGCGCTCGCCGAGTCGTTGACCGCGAGCGGTTCCACGCTGCGCGATTGGAACTTCGCGCCCGCCGGTTTGATGTCCGCGAGCGGCACGAACTTCAATCCGACCGGCGCGGTCAGCCGTCTCGACCTCGCCGTCGCCTTCGTCCGCGCCCTCGGCCTCGATGCGGAAGCGAAACAGAAGGCGGGCACGAACGTCACCTCCGGCGGCATCACGCTCTCGGACAACGCGCAGATTCCCACGGCCTTGCGCGGCTACGTGCAGATCGCCATAGACCGTGGCTTCCTCGAAGTCTACGCGGCGGAGATCAAACAGATCGCCCCCGGCCAATTCGTCGCCCTGCCCGGCCCCCGCGTCGAACCCGCGAACAACTTCACGCGCGAAGCGTTCGCCGCGAAAATCAACCTCTTTGCTCAACGCTTCGCGGCGGGCAACTAGCCACCGTTTAAAACCCCGATGCCGCAACCCTGACGGTTGCGGCATCGGGAACAGGAGGCGCGTGCGAGTTTACTCTCGCACGCGCCTCTTCAATTTTCGCCCCGGCTTTGATGTTTAATTATCGCGGCACGAGACGCAAGAAGAAGTTGTCGCCGTTTTTGAAGGTGAGGCCGTGCTTACGGCCGCCCTCCTTGACGTTGACCAGATTGATCTGGTCGTCGTAGAGGTCGAACATGAATTGGTTACGCAAGGTTGCGCCGGCCACGCCTTCGGGCAGGCGCGCCTCGAAGTAGAGCCACGCGCTATCGACGCCCGCGTCCATGCCGACCCAGGAGAGTTTGACGATCTCGCCCCCGGCGTTTTTCAACTGGAAAGTTTCTTGCAGGTAGGCGATGAGCAGCGGCTCGGCTTCCTGCTTCCGGTCGAGGCGCACGGCCGCGCCGCTCCGGCGGCCGAGAACTTTTTCGAGATCGTCGGGAAACGTGCGCAACGTGATTTGCAGCGACCGCTCCGCCGCGTTGTAGTCGGCCTCCGTAAAACTCGTGTGGAACTTGTGCGCCGCCGCGACCGGAGCAACGCGCGCGACCGAGAGGCCGCTGGAGGCGGCCGCGAGGACTAGACCCAACATGTAGGCGGCGAATTTCATAAAGCAAACTCTCTATAAAGCAAGGGGAAAGGGGTCAAGGGGAAGGGGTCAAGGGGCGGGGTCAAGCGATAACCTGTTCACGCCCGTCTGACGCTTTTACCTTTGTCCTTTTACCTTTCACCAAACTTATTGCGTCGGCGTCGGGGTGGGCGACGGCGACGGCGATTGTTTACGTTCGAGCAACTGCATGGGGTTGGGCGTCTGCGCCTCTTTGAAGATTTGGAAGCGCGTCTTGACGGGGCGGCGCGGAAAATTGTTGTTCGACATGTCCACGTCGGCCGTCTCCATGCGCGGGTCGAGCGAGATGGCGCGCACCTCCTTGTTCGTCATGATCAGCTTGGAGACATCCGTGTTGTTGTAACGCCAGATTTCCGCCGGGATGCGCATCAACTCGCGCGTGCCGTCCATGTATTCGATGTCGAGGATAACGGGGCTGACGAGGCCGCCGATGTTCTTCAAATCGACGACGTAGAAATTGAGGCCGGTCTGGAGCAGTTCGCGCTCGCGCGGGGTGAGCGTTTGCAGGAGTTGCTGATACTGCTCGCGGTCGCGCTCGGTGACGACGAGTTCGTCGTAGGTGTTGTAGAAATCGCGCAAACTCGGAAACTGGTCGACGCGTTTCGGGAGACCGCGGTTGCGCTCCTGCGAGAGCGTCTGCGGCTGCTCGCCGCGGTCGCTGAGGCGCGCGGCCTTGTCGAGTTCGGGGTTGCCGGTGAAGGGTTGGAAGAGGCGCACGCGCTCGATGGAGATGTCCACGTGGTCGGTCGTGTAAAACCAGCCGTGCCAGAACCAATCGAGGTCAACGCCGGAGGCGTCCTCCATCGAGCGGAAGAAATCGGCGGGCATCGGCCGCTTGAACTTCCAACGCTGCGAGTATTGCTTGAAGGCGAAGTCGAACAACTCGCGCCCCATCACGGTTTCGCGCAGCACGTTCAGAGCGGTCGCCGGTTTCCCGTAAGCGTTGTTGCCGAATTGCAAGACCGATTCCGAGTTCGTCATGATCGGCACTTGATCCGCGCTCGTCATGTACTCGCGTATGTTCTGCGGCTCGCCGCGCCGCGAAGGATAGTTCTCCTCCCACTCCTGTTCGGACAGGTATTGCAGAAACGTGTTCAGCCCCTCGTCCATCCACGTCCACTGGCGTTCGTCCGAATTGACGATCATCGGGAAATAGTTGTGGCCGACTTCGTGGATGATGACCGAGATCAGACCGTACTTGGTGGCCGCCGAGTAAGTGCCGTCTTCCTGCGGGCGCGGGCCGTTGAAGCAGATCATCGGGTATTCCATGCCGCCGACGGGGCCGTTGACCGAGATGGCGACGGGGTAAGGGTAGGTGAACGAATAGCGCGAATAGACGTTGAGCGTGTGGATGATGGCGTGCGTCGAATACTTCGACCAGAGCGGCTCGGCCTCCTTCGGGTAGAGCGACATCGCCATCACGCGGTTGCCCTCGACGTTGTGCCCCTGCGCATCCCAGATGAACTTGCGCGACGAGGCGAAGGCGAAATCGCGCACGTTGTCGGCGTGGAAGACCCACGTCTTCTTGCCCGCCGGCTTATGCGATTCGTTGGCGCGGGCTTCGGCGGGCGTGACGATGAAGATCGGTTCTTTCGCCGTCCGCGCTTGTTCGAGCCGCGCGCGCTGCGCGGCCGTCAGCACGGCGTTCGGGTTTTGCAACACGCCCGTCGAGGTGACGACGTGATCGTCGGGCGCGGTGATCGAGACGCGGTAGTTGCCGAACTCCAAAGTGAACTCGCCCGCGCCCAAGAACTGTTTATGCTGCCACCCCGACACGTCGTTGTAGGCGGCCATGCGCGGAAACCAGTGCGCGATCTCGTAAAGATAGTTGCCGTCCTTCGGGAAGAACTCGTAGCCGGTGCGCCCGCCGATTTTACGCTGGTCGTTGATGTTGTAGTTCCAATCGACGGAGAAGGCGACGGACGCGCCGGGCGCGAGCGGTTGCGGCAGATCGACGCGCATCATCGTCTTGTTGATCGTGTGTTTGAGCGGCGCGCCTTTGGCATCGCGCACGGCCGTGATGCGGTAGCCGCCCTCGAACGTGCGCGCGTAGAGCAAATTTTCGACCTGATTCACCGGGAGACGCTCCGTGGTCTGATTCCCCGGCGGACGCTCGAAGTTCGGCGCGGTCTGCGTGAGGCGCGCGTCGGAATCCTGCCGCCAGATGTTCTGGTCGAGTTGCAGCCAGAGGTACGAGAGCGTGTCGGGCGACTGGTTGTGATAGGTGATGGTTTCGGAGGCCGTGATGCGCTGGTTCACGTCGTCGAGTTCAACGTTGATCTGGTAGTCGGCGCGCTGCTGCCAGTAGGCGCGGCCGGGCGCGCCGGAAGCCGTGCGCTGCTCGTTCGGCGTCGGCAGAATTTCCTCAAGCTGCCTGAACTTATCACTCGGACTCGTTTTCGATTGCGCCCACGCGTCGGCGGGCGCGAGGGTGAGGCACAGGACGGCCGCCACCACGGAGCGCGTAATTTTCTTCAACATACTTGAGCGTATCCTTTACACCAGAGAGACTTGAACTTTGTCGGCCACGGGCGCGTGCGAGATCATCGGCGGCGGCGCGAGGAGAGAAGCGAAACCGTATTTCCGGCAACTTGACGATAAGGTGACGAACTCGTCCGATTGTATAT
>DASQNL010000030.1:0-7676 GCA_035644995.1 Pyrinomonadaceae bacterium
GGCGAATTGTGTCGCACGCGGTTCTGGTAGAGCGGGAAGCGAGAGGCGAGTTCGGCCACTTCGCGTTTGACCTTCGCGCGCACGTCCTCGGATTCGGGCGCGTGGAGGATTTCCGCGATGAGCCGCGCCACGATCTGCATCTCCGCTTCGGTCATGCCGCGCGTCGTCAGCGCGGGCGTGCCGAGGCGCACGCCGGAGGTGACGAAAGGCTTGTTCGTGTCGAAGGGGATCGTGTTTTTGTTGACCGTGATGCTGGCCGCTTCCAGAGCCTTCTCGGCCACCTTGCCCGTGATGCCCTTCCCGCCCATGAAGACATCCACGAGCACGAGATGATTGTCCGTGCCGCCGGAGACGAGCCGGAAGCCGTGCGCCTTGAGTCCGTCGGCGAGCGCGCGGGCGTTGAGCAACACCTGCCGCTGGTACTCTTTGAAATCGTCGCCGAGAGCCTCGCCGAACGCGACGGCCTTCGCCGCGATGATGTGCACGAGCGGGCCGCCCTGCACGCCGGGGAACAGTTTCTTGTTCACCTCGGCCGCGTGTTCCTCGCGGCACAAGATCAGGCCGCCGCGCGGGCCGCGCAGGGTCTTGTGCGTCGTGGTCGTAACGTAGTCGGCGTGCGGCACGGGCGAGGGGTGCAGCCCGGCGGCGACCGGCCCGGCGATGTGGGCGATGTCGGCCATCAGGCGCGCGCCGACGGAACGTGCGATCTCGCCGATGCGCGCGAAATCAATCGTGCGCGGGTAGGCCGATGCGCCGCAGACGATCATCCGCGGGCGGTGTTCTTCGGCGCGGCGCGCGAGGTCGTCGTAATCGATCTGCTCGGTGTCGGGCGAGACGCCGTAGTCGGCCACCTTGTAGCTGATGCCGGAGAAGTTCATCGGGTGGCCGTGCGTGAGGTGGCCGCCGTGTGAGAGGTTCATGCCGAGAATCTGATCGCCGTAGTTGATCGCCGCGAGATAGACCGACATGTTCGCCTGCGCGCCCGAATGCGGCTGGACGTTGGCGGCCTCCGCGCCGAACAACTTGAGCGCGCGGTCAATCGCCGTCTGCTCCACCACATCGGCGAACTCGCAGCCGCCGTAGTAACGCTTGCGCGGGTAGCCTTCGGCGTACTTGTTCGTGAAGACCGACCCCATCGCTTCGAGCACGGCCTCGCTCACGAAATTCTCCGACGCGATCAGTTCAAGCCCCTCGGCCTGCCGCGCGACTTCGTGGTCGATGGCGCGGCTGATTTCGGGGTCAACGTCGGCGAGCGGCGCGTTTCGGCGGTCGGTCATAGGTTCTCTCCTCGGCGGTGTGGGTTTAGGGTTTGTTGGAAACTGCTTGTCTCGGCGTGCGGATGTTACATCACGCGTTTGCGGCGGCGCAAACGAACCTTAAGAGGCGGACGGATCCGTGCGCCGGGCTTGTTCGCGCCGGTACGCCGTGATGTCTTCGGCCAATTGCTGCATCTCCGATGCGGGAAATTCACGCCCCCAGTTGCGCGCGAATTCATCCACTTCCATATCGCTCTGCATATCGCGCAAAGCCTCCCAGAAGGGATGACACAGGCCGAGCCGTGCGCCCTCGTAGAAGAACACGCGCTCGCCCGCGCCTTCGAGCCGGAGGTGATTTTTGTACCACTTCACTTCCAGCGCGGCGCGTTCGCCCCGCGCTTTAAAATTGAAGTCAACCTCATCGGGTTCATAAGCCCACTTCACCGTCAAGCCCGCGTCTTCGTAGAGGAGTCTGGACAGCGCGCGGATGAGATCGCGCAATGAATCGTAGCGCACGGAGGAGACGGCGTTGATCAAACTCTGCTCGCCCGCTCTCAACTCGAACGACATCCAGCCGCATTGCGGGCTGTTGAAAGATACGCGCAGTTTTTCGCTCATGTGCTGCATCCGCTTTTCGCTCATGCGCCGCATCCGCCCCGAACTCCCGCGATTCGTTCGCGCCGTGGCGCGCCGCCCATTGTGCTCGTGCCGCCGGGGTTCCCGCAAGCGCGCCGCGCCCGGCCGTTTGCGTTGCGCGCGCGGCTTGCGCGACAATGCCCGTTCACTTGGAAGCGTCGCACTTTTCCGACAAGGAGACTGGAAACTACTTTCATGCGCTGGTCAAACTTTTTCATCCCCACTTTGCGCGAAGTCCCGGCCGATGCCGAGGTCGTCTCGCATCGCCTGCTCTTGCGCGCCGGCATGGTGCGCCAACTCGCCGCCGGTATCTATTCCTACCTCCCGCTCTCTTGGCTCGTCATGCGCCGGATCATGCGAATCGTGCGCGAGGAGATGGACGCCGTCGGCGGGCAGGAGTTTTTCCTCCCCGCCTTGAACCCGCGCGAAATCTGGGAAGAGACCGGACGCTGGACGGTGATGGGCGACAACATGTTTCGCCTCAAGGATCGCAAGGGCGCAGACCTCTGCCTCGGCATGACGCACGAGGAAGTCTTCACCGGCATCGCCCGCCACGAACTGCGCTCCTACAAGCAACTGCCGCAAATCTGGTATCAGATACAGACGAAATTCCGCGATGAAGCGCGCCCCAAATCCGGGGTGCTTCGCGTCCGCCAGTTCATCATGAAGGACGCCTACTCGTTCGACGTGGACGCCGACGGTCTCGATAAGTCGTTCGAGGATCAGCGCGCGGCCTACATCAACATCTTCACGCGCTGCGGCCTCAAGTTCTCAATCGTCGAAGCCTCCTCCGGCGCGATGGGCGGCTCGGCGTCGAACGAGTTCATGGTCAAGACCGACGCGGGCGAAGACTTGATCGCCACCTGCGAGAGTTGCGGCTACGCGGCCAACTTGGAGAAAGCCACATCGCGCATCGCAGTCGTCTCGGATGAAGCGGTGACGACAGACGCGCCCGAAGAATTTCCCACGCCTGATGTGCGAACAATTGAAGACCTAGCCAACTTCATCGGGGGTGCGTCGCCAGAGCGTCAGATTAAAACGCTTGTCTATGCACATGTCAGTGATACTAAAGAGGGTGACCCAAACTTTATCATTGTGCTTCTTCGAGGAGACCATCAACTTCACGAGACAAAGCTGCAAGACGAGATAGGAGCGTTATGGGTAAGGCCTGCTACCCCCGAAGAGATTTTTGAGCACCTCGGTGCACATCCCGGAAGCCTCGGCGCAGTCGGCGCGAGGGAGATAGTACGCAAGCGAAAGGGTATAGAGATAAGCATTATTGCTGACCGCGCTCTCGAAGGTCGCACGAATATGACGACTGGTGCCAATCTTGATGGCTACCATCTTCGCGGTGTAAATATCGCGCGAGACATCAAGCCCGCCCTTTTTCTTGATCTCCGCACTGTCCAGTCCGGCGAGCGTTGTCCGAATTGCGAAGCGGGCGCGCTTGAAGTCTCGAAGTCGCTTGAGGTCGGCCACATCTTCAAACTCGGCACGAAGTATTCCAAGTCGATGGGTGCGACGGTGCTCGACCGGAACGGGAAGGAAACGCCAATCGTGATGGGCAGCTACGGCATCGGCATCGAGCGCATCATGGCCGCCGCCATCGAACTCCACCACGACGAGGACGGCATCGTCTGGCCGCGCCGCATCGCGCCCTTCGACGTGGTCGTCACCGTCACCAACGTCAAGCAGCCGGAGTTGAAAGAAGCGGGCGAGCGGCTCTACCGCGAACTGCGCGCCGCCGGTCTCGAAGTCTTGCTCGACGACCGCGACGAGCGCGCGGGCGTGAAGTTCAAGGACGCAGACCTCATCGGCATCCCCTACCGCATCACCGTCGGCAAGAAAACCACGGAGGGCACGGTCGAACTCTTCGACCGCGCCGCGAAAGAATCCACGGACGTGAGCCTCGCCGAAGTGGTCGCGCGCGTCCAGCAACTCGCGCTCGCCGGTTCGTAAACAACAGCGGCGCGGGGCGCGTGGAGGCTTTCCCGCGCCCCGCGTTCTTCCCTCAAGTCGCCGCCCAAGTCGCGCCCGGTTTGATTACCCGGCGCACGCGGCGGCGCATCCGGGATTTCGTTTGACATCCCCGCGCGCCTCGCCGACTTCTGAATTCCGACTTCTGAATTCCGACTTCTGAATTCTGTTTCCTGTCTCCTGCGTATACTCCATCGTCCGTCCTGCTAGTTCATCACTTCGCCGATCAGCAGCGTGAGGGCGTTGTCTTGCAGCGTCTTGTTGTTTTGGAGTTCGCTGTGGAGGTCGCAGGCGAAGACGCCGTAGGCGATGGGGAGCGGCGTGTTGAAGAGGGGGCTGCGGCGCGGCGCGTCGAGCCGCTCGCCTAAGAGCGAGCGGCGGGTGACGCGGCCGTCGCCCGGTTCGTACATGGCGCGGATAACGTCGCGGCGTTTGATCTTGCGCCCGGAAGCGTCGCGCAATTCGCGCGGCTCGGTGAGAGTGCGCCAACGCCCGCGCCGTTCGTCGCGCAGAATGACGGGCGCGTTCAAAGTCTCTTCACAATCGCCGCCGAAGACATAGAGCGCGACCGGCGACGCGTGCGTGGCGCCGGTGTCGGCGTGGGCATCGAGGGCGGCGTGGAAGCGGCGGGCGCGCGTGAGGGCGGCGGCGAAATAAGCGTCGAGTTCGGCGAGCGTGGCGCGGTGGGGCGAGCCTTCCTCGTCGCGCACCTCGCCGCGCCGGTAGCGGGCGCGAAACTCTTCGTCGTTGATGGGCGACCACCCGTACTTGCGCCACACTGCCGGGTCGTAAAAATCAACTTCGAGCGGCGCGAGGTTTTGATCGAGAAAGCGGACGGCCTCCGGATGCGGGAGCAACTGGTAGATCGAGGGGATCGTCACGGCGTCTTCGCGCGAGAGTTTGTTGAGCAGGCGGATGCGGCGGCGCAAGCCCTCGTTGATCGAATAGCCTTCGAGGAGGGTGGCGAAGGCTTCCATCGTGCCTTCGTTGGGCGTGCCGAACATGAAGATTTTGTTGATATGGCGCGCGCCCGCCCAGGTGGGTTGCGGCGGCGCGGCCTCGTCGCCCGCCGGTAAGCCCGCATCGCCGTACATCGCCGCGTAACGCGCGACGAGGCCGCCCATCGAATGCGCCACGATGTTGAAGCGCAGGTCGGGGCGACCCAGTTTCCGTTTCAACTCTTCGACGCGCTGAAAGAGCAGTTGCGCCGATTCGACGTTGTCGCGCCGCCAATCGTAGGGAAAGATGTAGAAGGTATCGCGGTCGCCTTCGGGCGCGGGAGCGTCCCAATCGCCGTCTCGATAGTTGCCGAAGCGGCGCAGCGCGTTTAAGAGTTCGTAGTAGACGTAAATGTCCGGGGCGAGGCGCGCGAGTTTCGCCGTCTCGACGATGCGTTCGGCGACGAGTTCGTCGCGGTTCGAGGCGAGGTCGGGCAAGGTCGGCAAGCTCAGGCCGTCGGTCGAGGAACGAAAGGCCGAAGGCCAGACGACTTCGCGCGTGCGCCGGTTCATCAGTTGCGAGCCGAGGATGCCGGGGATGACGATGACGGGAGTTTTGTCTTTGCGCGCGCGCGCCGGGGCGAAGATGCGTTCGAGGTCGGGCGTGCGCCGCGCGCCGCAACCCGCGCCGGCCGCCGCCAGCGCGGCGACGAGAGCGATGAGCGATGCGTGATGCGTGATGCGGCGGGCGAAGCGACGGCGGCGGGTCTTTTTACTCATCGCTCGCCGCTTCTTTGTCGTTCCACTTGCGGTTGATCAGGCTGGCGACGAAGCCCGCGCCGAAGCCGTTGTCGATGTTGACGACCGTGACGTTGGAGGCGCAGGAATTGAGCATGCCGAGCAGCGCGGCCGCCCCGCCGAACGACGCGCCGTAGCCGATGCTCGTCGGCACGGCGATGACGGGCACGCCCACCAGCCCGCCCACGACCGAAGGCAACGCGCCCTCCATCCCCGCCGCCACCACGATGACGCGAAACCCGCGCAGGCGTTCGCGCTCGGCAAAGAGCCGGTGGATGCCCGCCACGCCCGCGTCCCAGATGCGCGCCACGCGATTGCCCATCGCCTCGGCCGTCAAGGCCGCCTCTTCGGCCACGGGGATGTCGCTCGTGCCCGCCGTCACGATGCCGACCTCGCCCACGCCCAGTTCCTTCGGGTCGCGCCTGATGCGAATCAGGCGCGCCGCTTCGTGCCATTCGGCATCGGTCACGATGTTGCGCACCTCGCCGTAAGTGGCGGCGTCCGTGCGCGTGACGAGGATGTTCGGCGAGCGCGCCGCGAGGCGTTCGACGATCTGGCAGATTTGCGTGCGCGACTTCCCCGCCCCGAAGACGACTTCGGGAAAACCCTGTCGCGCCGCCCGCGCGTGATCGATGCGCGTGTGCTCGATGTCTTCGTAATGAAGATTGGCGAGCCTGCGCGCCGCCTCCGCCGTCTCCATCTCGCCCGCCCGGTGCGCGCCGAGCAGTTCTTCTATTTCGCGTAAATTCATCTTGTCGTGAACCAATAGTTTCCCGTCCGGCCTTGCGCGCCATTCTAGCATCGAACGCGCAAGCGTTCGCAATTTGGCGCGCGTCGCCCCGGTTTCACATTCCGCGTTCAGACCGTTGCCCCACCTTCTCGACGCGTAGTGTAAACTTCGGGTCGCGACATGGAACGCCCGGCCAGGCTCTACATCTTAATGACGGGGAAATACTAACGACGGAGAAAGTCATGGAGCTTTTCATCGAACGATATTTTGCGATCACCTTGCTTGCCGTGGGTCTCTCACACATCGCCCTGGCGCGGCAGTGGCGCGACTTCTTCCTCCGCCTGAAAGAGACGGGCGTGGCCGGCATCATCATCGCCATGTTCACCTTTCCGCTCGGCCTCCTGATCGTACTCGGACATAACGTGTGGGTGTTCGAACCGCCCGTCATCGTCACCGTCTGCGGCTGGGGCATGACGCTCAAGAGCGCGACTTACGCGCTGATTCCCGGTCAGGCGGAACGCATGATCCCGACGGGCGCAAACGCCCACCGGAAATACGCGGCGGGCGGCTTCGTGGCGTTAGCCATCGGCGCGCTTTTGCTTTACCATTCATTTTTCCGCGCGGCGTGAGATTCCCGCCCGGCGCGGCACGACTTATGGAACTGACGGTCGCCATCACGGGAGCTTCGGGCGCGCTCTACGCGCACCGCACGCTGATTCATCTGGCATCGAGCGGCGTGGTCGAGCGCGTCAATTTGATCATGTCGGGGGCGGCGCACACGGTCGCGCGCGTCGAACTCGGCGCGAACCTGCAAGGCGGCGACGCGCGCACGATCAACGAATGGGTCGGCCTCGCCCCGGAGTCGAAATTAATTCGCTTCCACCGTCTCGACAACATGGCGGCGACGCCCGCCTCCGGGTCGCACCCGCAGGCCGGGATGATGATCATCCCGTGTTCGATGGGCACGCTCGGCGCAATCGCTTCCGGCGCGGGCACGAACCTCATTCACCGCGCCGCCGACGTAACCTTGAAGGAGGGGCGCAAACTCGTCATCGTCCCGCGCGAGTCGCCTTACAACGCGATTCACCTTGAGAACATGCTGCGACTCGCACGCGCCGGGGCGCGCATCCTGCCCGCCAGTCCGGGCTTCTATCACCGCCCGCAAAGCATCGAAGAGTTGGTGGATCATCTCGTCTTCCGCGTGCTCGACCAATTCGGCGTGCCCCATTCGCGGCGCACCGAGTGGCAGGGCGACCCGACGGCGACGATGACGGACGCGGTCGTCGCCGCCGTGGACGGCGACTGAAACGAGCGAACGAGTTCGATGACTTCCCGATCAAC
>DASQNL010000031.1:0-2757 GCA_035644995.1 Pyrinomonadaceae bacterium
CCGCGCCTGTCGCATCGCGCACGAAGCCTTGCAGGTCGGAGGCGTTGGATTGTGCCTGCGCGAAGGCCGCGCCCGCGCTCACCGACGCGAACAGGCAGACGAAGACGAGGCGGATGGCGACAGAGCACAGCCGCACGGGGAATGCACGCATGTTGATTATTCTCCTCAAACGTTTTTCGAGCTTCAGCAATTTTCAGCGGGAGACGACGAGATCGTGCGCAGCCGGACGGCGGGCACGAACGGATCGCTACACGGGCAAGAATCGGGTCGGCAGAAAACTCCGCATCGAACGAAGTGCCCGCGAGGCTTGCGCCTTGAGCGAAATCAATACCGCGCCGACGTTGTACCCCAAAACACGCCCGCGTGGCAAGAGTTTAATCAATTCGGTAGCGTCACGATTTGAACTCTCTGCGCTAACTCTCTGCGGCTTTGCTCGGCGTCTCTGCGGTGAGGGCTGCTTGAGGAAGCACTCACCGCAGAGACGCGGAGAGACCCGCCGAGATAACGCAGAGCGATAAGCTGTAATCAGGACGCTACTATCAATTTCGCGCGCCGCTAAAGCTGCCTATCAGCGGACATTTGCCGTCGCCACCGGCTCGCGCGTGAGTTGGACGGGCGGGAGCAGATTCTCCTCGCCGCGTATGCGGACACGCGATGTCCAGTCGTCCTCTAAAAGATTCTCGCGGCGCAGTTGACGAATCTTGTCGGGCGGGAGCGACGGCAGCGCGCGCAGCGTGTGGAACTCGGGCGGCATCGCCTGAGAGTCGCTTGAGCGTTCGGGGCGACGCAGCACGGCTCTCTGTTTCGGGCGCGGGTAAAGGTGGCGTATGGCTTCGCTGATGCCTTCGGAAGGATGCGTAATGGCGATTGAGCCTTCGGTGTAGCAGCCGACGTGGCAGCGCGAGTCGCAATAAGGCACGATGCCGTGCAGTCGCTCGCCCTGCTCCATGGCCTTGTAGTAGTCGCCGATCTCCAGAAGGTTTCCGGCCACGAGATTGAGCGGCGCGCAAGGGTAGAAGATGTCGCCGTGCGGGTAGACTATCGGGTGCGTCGTCGGGTAGCACTCGAAACGCTTGAAATCCCTGATCGTGCGCAGCGCTTCCATGTTCCCGTACACGCGCGCACCCTTGCGCTTCGCGCGCGCCACTTCGTCTATCAACTCCTGCCAGCGCGGGTTATCCACCAGACCCGGGCACGGGTACTTGCCGACGATGTAAGGCATCGGCGTCCAGTAGAAGTCGTTTTCGATGCAGAACTCGAACACATCCCACGCGTCGTCAATCGTCTCGGGGAAGATCACCGTGTTGATGATGAAGTCGAACTTCAGCTTGTGCTCGCGGCGATATTCTTTCGCCAGTTCGATGTTGCGCTTGACGCGCGCCGTCTGCCCGCCCTTGCTCAGATTGATCAACTCGTCGCCGCGCCCTTCGTGCGCCGAGTCGAGGCTGATGACGAGGTAATCTATGTTTGGCAGCACGGACAAATATTTGTCGAGGAGGAAGGCATTCGTGTTGAAGGTGACGGGGCAGAAGCCGAGCCGCCCGATGTGCTCGAAGATTTCTTCGATGTCGGGGCGCACGGTCGGTTCGCCGCCCGTGATGTTGAGGCCGGGCGAAGCGCGCCGCAAAATCTCCAGCACCTCAAGCGTTTTCGCCGTGCTCAGACGTTGTTCGGGAATGTCCGGGTACATCTGCCCCGATCCGTCGTCGCAATAGGTGCAACGGAAGTTGCACTTCATCGTGACGTAAAGACCCGCGATCATCGGTTTGACGAGCTTCTGATTCGGCCCGCGACCGAAGTGTGCGCGCAGGACGTTGGCGGCGTACCGCATGAGAAATTGGTGTGGCAGTCGGCGCATATGGCGGATTCCTTTACTGGAAAATGGCGGACAAGCACTACTTCGATATCACTATACTCTCCAACCAGACGAATCGCCCCTTAAAAATGTTCAATTTTGAAACTGTCCCAACCCCCCCTCGCCCCGCCGCCACACGCGCCGCGCGCCGACCGGCCTCGACTGCAACCACGGACGCCCCGCTAAAACGAAAGAGGCGACGAATATTAAAACGCCGCCTCTTTTCCATGCCATCGCGGGGTCGCCTGCGAGCGTCTGTCATGCCGCCATAGGCGTCGTCACAAACCGCACTCGTGGCGCGAGAAAACTACTCGCTATGCTGGACGGGATTGATGCCCTTGCTGTTCTGAGACGCCGTGCGCTCGCTATGCTGGACGGGATTAATTCCCTTACTCGCATTTGAACTTAATATCGTGAGGGCGACTAACATCGCAGCTATCGTAACAATCGTGGACATAACTTCTCCTTTTCAGATCGTGGACGTGAGGCTAATGAATCATCAGCGCGGGGAAGATATAGAGGTAGGGGATGATTGTCAATAGTTGATGTTATCTTTGTAAACCCCAAGTAGAGATGTCACCTATTTGCGCAAAATACAGATGTCACCTCGCCGCTCCATCGCTTCCATCGATTTCTCGCTGTAGTTGAAGTATTTCCACGGGTGTGACATCGGCGGATGATACCTCTCACGCTTTCGTCGTTGAGCCGGTTGGGAGAGTGCACGGTCAATGTGCTTCGAGGGCGTGACTTGCCCCTGCTTGCGCTCCTGCTCACGGTAGACTTCGTACGAGAGTGACTTGCCTTTGTACTCGATGCTGATTTCTCCCGTAGCCGTCTCTCTGACTTCGACCTGTGCGCCCCGCATCGTGTACGAAGCACGTTTCGTGACGACCTGATAAATG
>DASQNL010000032.1:0-10396 GCA_035644995.1 Pyrinomonadaceae bacterium
TGTGACAGCCCCGCCGAAACGAAAATTATCGCCTTTCAAAAGTTGGTTGTTCAAAGGCGTCGAGGAGATGGAAGGGCCGCACGAGCGAGCGGGGCAGCATCACACGCACCCGTGGTGGAAGGTGATGTGCCTGACGGGCGTGGACTACTTCTCCACGCTCGGCTACCAACCCGGCATCGCTTTCCTCGCCGCCGGCGCGCTCGCCCCCGTCGCCACGCTCGTGCTCGTGGTGTTGACCCTCTTCGGCGCGCTGCCGATGTACAACCGCGTCGCGGCCGAAAGCCCGCACGGCGACGGCTCGATCTCGATGCTGGAGAACCTGCTCTCGCGCTGGAAGGGCAAACTCTTCGTCCTCTGCCTGCTCGGATTCGCCGCCACGAGTTTCATCATCACCATCACGCTCTCGGCCGCCGACGCCGCCGTCCACATCATCGACAACCCCTTCACGCCGCAATTTTTTCACCACCATCAGGTCGCCGTCACGCTCTTTTTGATCGCCGCGCTCGGCGCGGTCTTCCTGAAAGGTTTCAAAGAGGCCATCGGGATCGCGGTCGTGATCGTCGTCGTCTACATTCTGCTCAACCTCGTCGTGCTGTCGGTCGGGTTTTACAAACTCGCGACGCAGCCGCAGTTGATCGTCAACTGGAAAGACGCTCTGTTCGGCGGCTACAGCAACCCTCTGATGATGATCGCCGCCGCGCTCATCGTGTTCCCCAAACTCGCGCTCGGCCTCTCCGGGTTCGAGACGGGCGTGGTGGTGATGCCGCTCGTCGAGGGCGAACCCGGCGACACGCGGCAGAAACCGATGGGGCGCATCAACAATACGCGGAAGCTGTTGAAGGCCGCCGCGCTGATCATGAGCGTGCTGCTCCTGGCGAGCAGCATCGTGACCACTACCTTGATCCCCGCAGAGGCGTTTCGGCCGGAGACGGTCACTGCGACGGGCACCACGCCCGCAGGCGATGCGAGCGGCCGCGCGCTGGCCTACCTCGCGCACACCTTCCTCGGCGACATCTTCGGCACGGCCTACGACGTGAGCACCATCCTCATCCTCTGGTTCGCGGGGTCGTCCGCGCTGGCCGGACTCTTGAACATCGTGCCGCGCTACCTGCCGCGCTACGGCATGGCTCCCGATTGGGCGAAGGCGACGCGCCCGCTCGTGATCGTCTTCACGCTCATCTGCTTCGCCGTGACCGCGCTCTTTAAGGCGAACGTCGAGGCGCAGGGCGGGGCTTACGCCACGGGCGTGCTGGCCTTGATGAGTTCGGCGGCGATTGCGGTCGCGCTCTCCATCTGGCGCGAGGGGAGCAAGTGGCGTTGGGCGTTCCTGCTCATCGCGCTCGTCTTCGCCTACACCACGGTCGTCAATATCATCGAGCAGCCGGAAGGACTCAAGATCGCCTCGGCCTTCATCGCCTTCATCATCATCGTCTCGCTCATTTCGCGCGTCTCGCGCACGACCGAGTTGCGCGTGGAGCGCGTGGAACTGGACGACAAGGCGCGTGCGTTCGTCGAAGAGGCCGGGAAGCGCGGCGAGATACGCATCGTGACGAACCGCTGCGACCGGGGCGACGTGAGAGAGTACGAATTCAAGGAGCGCGAGAAGCGCGCCGATAACCACATCCCGACGCGCGACCCCGTACTCTTCTTCGAGGTCAAACCCGGCGACGCGTCGGAGTTTGCGGGCGTGCTGAAAGTGACGGGGGCGGATGTCGAAGGCTATCACGTGCTGCGCGCGGAAAGCCCGGCCGTGCCGAACGCCATCGCCGCCTTCCTCCTGCACCTGCGCGACATGACCGGGAAAGTGCCGCACGTTTACTTCGGCTGGAGCGAGGGCAACCCGCTGGCGTACCTGTTCAAGTACGTGGCCTTCGGCGAGGGCGACACCGCGCCCGTCACGCACGAAGTCCTCAGGCAGGCGGAAGAAGACCCGGAGCGTCGCCCCGTCGTGCATGTGGGCGGGTGAGAGAAGTTATTTGGAGATTGTTTCCGCGCCGCACGGGGCGCGCCGTCTCGAACAGCGGGCGGGCGAGGCGTCGAATGCGAGCGGGGGACGAGCCGTAATCGATGTCTCACCTCCGCTCGCTTCAAACGTTTGCGCCGGACACACTTCGACGTGGCCGCTAAAGCTCGGCGCGGCGCGACGGGCGCCGGGCGATCAGTCTGTCGGGAGGGGACTGTGCGTTGCAGAAGGCGTGTTAACCGTCTTGCGTCTCCGGGCTGCGGCCTGCGAGGAAGCACGAGCGACAGAAGACCGGACGACCCTGCGAGGGATAAAAGGGAACGGTCGTTTGTTGACCACACTGCGCGCAGTTGACGGAAACTTCGATGCGCTGGCGGACGCCCGACGCCTGCGCGGCGGCGATGGCGGCCAAACGCTCGTTCTTGGCTTGCTTGCAAGGCTTGCAGCGTTTCGGTTCGTTCTTCAAACCCTTATCGTGAAAGAAAACCTGCTCGCCGCCCGTCCAGATAAAGTCTTCGTTACAGTCAACGCAAAGGATATTGCGGTCTTGGAATTCGGTCTCGGCGTGCTGCCCCCATTCGCCGTTCGGCTGGCCGGTTGCTTGAGCTTGTGACATGTCGGTAACCCCCCCCACGGATATAATCCCCGGAGTCGAACGTTCGGTGAGAGAAGTCGCTCGAAGGAAGATCGGAAATTTTCAGTCGGCCGTCTTTAAATTAAGACTCCGACCTGATTCTATGCGTTTTTGTGATCACGCGCCGCCGGTCATCACTCGACACAGCCGCCCGCTGCTGATCCTAAGTACTATGCAAAATATAACTATCACGAAACTGTGTCAAGGGTTGCCGGGTACGCTCGGCCATAAGGGTGGCGGGCGGTCTTGACACCACTTTCGCGGCGTGCCAGCATCCGCGCGTTCAAGGTCAATATATTCCCGCAGTCCGAAGCTGATTTTCCGACTATGAAGATTCTCGTCATCGGTTCGGGCGGGCGCGAACACGCGCTCTGCCACGCGTTGGGAAGAACTTCCCGAAGCCCCGTCGAACTCTATTGCGCGCCCGGCAGCGACGCCATCGCCGAGATCGCGCGTTGCATCCCCGCATCGGCGACCGACGTGGCCGCCCTCGCCTCGTTCGCCGAGACGGAACGCATCGCGCTCACGATTGTGGGCGGCGAAGCCCCGCTCGCCGCCGGACTCGCAGATGAGTTTGAACGGCGCGGCCTCGCCGTCGCAGGGCCGCGCGCCGAAGCGGCGCGATTGGAATCGAGCAAAGCCTTTGCCAAAGAGTTTATGGCGCGACACCGGATACCGACGGCGCGTTTCCGCGTGGCCGGGAGCGCGCGGGAGGCGCGCGAGATTCTGCACGGCGGCGAGTTTGGCGGGGCGGAGTCGTCGGTGGTCGTCAAAGCCGACGGACTCGCGGCGGGCAAAGGCGTTGTTGTGGCCGCGACACGGGCGGAGGCTCTGGAGGCCGTCGCCGGGTTGATGGAGGATGGCCGGGTCGGGAGCGAGGCCGCGCGCCGCGTCGTCATCGAAGAAGCCATGACCGGCGCGGAAGCCTCCCTCCTGTTTTGGACGGACGGCGAGCATTACGCCCTGATGCCGCCCGCCCGCGACCACAAACGCATCGGCGAAGGCGACACGGGGGCCAACACCGGCGGCATGGGCGCGATCACTTCGCCGGAGGTGCTCGACGCGGAGACGCTGGCCGTCGTCGTCCGCGAGATCGTCGAGCCGACGCTGGCCGGTCTGCGCGCCGACGGCCTTGAGTTTCGCGGCATTATCTTCGTCGGGCTGATGCTGACGCCCGACGGCGCGCGCGTCCTTGAATACAACGTGCGTTTCGGCGACCCGGAAGCGCAGGCCATTCTCGTGCGGCTCGAAAGCGACCTCGGTGAAATCTTCGAGGCCGTCGCGCACAAGCATCTCCGAGACGTGCGCGTTCGCTGGTCTGACGATGCCTCGGCCTGCGTCGTCCTCGCCGCGCGCGGCTATCCGGAGCGAGCCGAGACGGGCGCGCGCATCGAAGGTCTGGACGAACTGCACGCGTCCGCCCCCGTCCGAATTTTTCACGCCGGCACGAAACGGGCGAGCGACGGCTCGTGGCAGACGGCGGGCGGGCGCGTCCTCGGCGTCACGGCGCGCGCCCCGACGCTCGACCTCGCGCTCGCACATTGCTACGAAGCCGCCGGTCGCATCCGCTGGGACGGTGTGCAATACCGGCGCGACATCGGAAGATTTACTCGGCCGTAAGCGGCTCTAGTCTGCCAACCGCGACTCCTGCTATACTCGTCGCCGGCAGAGCGTATCACCGCCAAAAATGAACCGCGGAAGGCGCGCTGACGTACAAGTCTGGGGCGCGCGTGAAATTCGGGCGCGGAAAGTTTGGCAGCATCGCGACGGTCGAAGGCGATGCGCCGGATGGTTGGTTCGGAGGAGTAGAAGAGATGTCATCGTGGAGCAGGTTGAAGCGTACTTTGCGCGCGTTGTTTGGCGGTCTGATCGAGAAGACGGAAGACCCCGAGTTGATTCTTAACCAGACCATCCGCGAGATGCGCGACCGTGTGCCCGAACTGAACAACTCCGTCGCGCAGGTGATGGCGACCGAGCGGCTGCTCGCCAAAAGCAAAGAACGGCTCGAAGGGCAGGTCGTTGACCTCGACTCGAAGATCAAAGCCTCCATCAAACTGGGGCGCGACGATATTGCCACCGCTTACATCGGCCAACTTCAGCAAGCCCAACTCGACCTCAACAAAACCGGCCAGCAACTTCAACACGCCGAGATGGCATCCAAGCAAGCGCTCAAGGCGCGCGACAACTACATGCTGCAAATGCAGCAGCGCACGGCCGAGGCGATGCAGTTGATCAATCAGTCGAAGCAGGCGAAGTTGCAGGAGCAACTCGCGCAGACGATGGAGACGTTCCAACTCGGCGACGACGCTTCGACTTTCAGCGAGATGCGCGAGAAAATCGACCGCCGCTCGGCCACCGCCGAGGCCAAGATGCAACTCGGCGCGGCCTCCGTGGATTCGCAGATGCAGGACATCGAGCGCGAGGCGTTGGACATGCAGTTGCAGGACAAGTTGCTCGCCTACAAGCAGAACATGGGGCTGTTGCCGAGTTCGACCACCAAGCAGCAGGGCGCGCTTCCGGCGGCGAGCGAGGATCAGGGGCGCGCCTCTTAAGGGTCGGCAGGTTGAATCGTGTGGACGGCGAGCAGTTTCTTCATCACCGCCGCGCCTGAATCGGGCGCACAGTCGGCGTTAAACTTTTACGGCAGTCATTCGTTATGACGGACATCAAAAAGGTAGACCTCCAATACTTGAAAGAGGCGGTCAAGGAACCCGTCAATTTTTGGGGCATGGCGGGCTTCGCCGTGGCCGCGGCCTATACCGGCTCGATCATCCCGCTCGGCGCGGCGCTCGTCGCCGAAGGTTTGTACCTGGCGACCGTGCCGGCCAACGCGCTCTACCGACGCCTCGTTGACACGCGCACCAAAAAACAACTCTACGCACAGCGTCAACGCCAGCGCGATAAGTTGATCGACACTTTCGACCCGCGCGAGCGCGAAGCCGTGAATTATTTGAAGTGGTTGAAGAAGCAGGTTTTCGACAACTACATGAAGTTCACCGGCGCGAAGGAAGTGCCCGCGAACATCCGCAGCCTCGAACAACGCTGGGAAGATTTCGTCGACCTGCTGGACGTTTACCGCCGCCGTAAGAATCACCTGCGCTCGATCAACCGGCAGGCCGTGCAGAACCAATTGACGCAGGCCGAACGCTCCGTCGAGAGCGCGCCCGACGAACGCGCCAAACGCATTCAGCAGGCCAACGTCGAAATCCTGAAGCGTCGCCTCGCCGCCTTCGGCGATCTGGAACGCTCCGTGAAGTTGGTCGAAGGCCAGTTGCAGTCCATCGAAAACTTCTTCGGCCTCGTCAACGATCAAGTGGTCACGCTGCCGACGCCCGAACGCGTCTCCGCCCTCGACTTCGAGCAACTCAGCGACTCCATCGCCATGACCAAGCAGATGCTCGAAGAGACCTCCGACGTGCTCGGCACGCTCGACGACCACAACCGGCAGGCGGGTAACTACGACATGCTCGTCTCGAAACAGTAAGCAGTGAGCGTTGAACGGAAAAGGCGTTCGAAGAAAAATATCTTCGAACGCCTTTCGCTTTTCCTCTCGACTCCCTGCCGCCCGCCGCAACTCACCCGTTACTTTTAACGCCTGACCGCCAGAATATTCTCCAACTCGGCTTCATCCAGCCGGTAGGTCTCATTACAGAAGTGGCAAGTCATCGCCGCGCCTTTGTCCTCGCGCAATATCGCCTCCAACTCCGCGCGATCAATCGAGGAGATTAACGAGACGGCGCGCTCGCGCGAACACGTGCAGGCGAAACTGACGGGCTTCTCCTCCAGCACCTCGAAGGGCAGGTCGCCCAGCGCGGCGCGCAGCATGTCCGCGGGGCGCGCGCCCTCGCGGATCAAGGTCGTGGTGTGCGGCCCGCGCCTGATGGCGTCCTCGACGGCTTCGATGATGCGCTCGTCCGCTCCCGGCATCACCTGTATCATCAGGCCGCCCGCCGCTTCGACGAACGTCTCGCCCGTCGAGCGGGCGCGCATGTAGACGCCGAGCGTCACGGCCGAGGGAATCTGTTCCGACTTGGCGAGGTAGTAAGCGAAGTCTTCGCCGATCTCGCCCGACACGATGGGGACGGAACCGCGGTACGGGTCTGTGTACAACCCGATCTCGTAGCCCGACTCGTGCGTGACGTAAAACATCCCTTTGCCGACGACGGAACTCACGTCGAACTTGCCGTTCCCGTTCAAATCGGGATTGGCCGCCGGGTTGCGCGCGTAACCGCGCACCTGCCCGCGCGCGTTCGCCTCCGTCGTGATGCCGCCGACCGGCCCGTCGCAATTGAGCTGCACCGTCAGGCGATCCAATTCCTTGAGTCCCGCGCCGAGCAGGAGCGTGCCCGTCAAGGTGCGGCCGAGCGCGGCGGCCACGGTGGGCGAGGTCTGGTGGCGCGCAACCGCTTCGGCCACGAGGTTCGTCGTCACCGCCGCCATGCAGCGCACGCCGTCGTCCGCCGCCGTCGCGCGCACCAGAGAATCCATCTTCTGTTCTTCGCTCAATGTTCTGCCCCTTGCCATGATTTTTACGCCCCACCGGTAGTCCGAACGGCGTCTGTTATATCTTGCGCCGGACAAAATTTCCCGCCGCGCTGAAAAACTTTTTTTGCCGCGCCGAAACCTTCGCGTCCCGCGTCGAAACGGGGCGAAAGGAACTATTTTGATGCTTTAAAGCGGACTCAAGTTGGGTTAAGGTAATGTCTTAGATTCCCCACCATATTCCGCTGAAAAGAAAAGTTGATACAATATGTTGGGGCTAGGTATTGACACGCACGGACGGGCTATGTATACTCCGCTCCGCTTGATGACGAGAACGTCGAAGGCCGACACGCAGCGACTCCCGGAGCGCGTTCGGCACGGAAATCTATCGCTTAACGTTCAAGCCAACCGCAGTTTCCGACTCACACATTATTGTCCACCGGCGCGCGTGCGCGTGCTGCCCGCGCCGGATTGATAAAGCACAGACATAAGGACTCGCGCGCCCAAAAATTGCCGCGCGGGAAAGGCGAATTAGAAGATGAGCACAGTTGTCGAGCCGAACTCCCCCCAAGGTAATCCGATTCCCGCCGCCGCCCGCCGCGCGTCGAAGCAGAGCCACGAACTCGGCCTCAACGCCCGCAAGGTGATCAGCAAACGCTATTCGCTGAAGGACGCGAAAGGGAACCCGATTGAGGAGTGGCCGGACGTGGTGCGCCGCGTCGTCGGCCACGTGAGCCTGGCGGAGACCGACTCGGAGAAGCGCGATGAATTCTACAGCCGCATGTCCGAGATCATGCTGCGACGCGAGTTCGTCCCGAACACGCCGTGCCTCGTCAACGCCGGGAAGCCGAACGGCCAACTCGCCGCCTGCTTCGTCCTCGATGTGCCCGATTCCATCGCCGGGATCATGAAGACCGCCACCGACGCCGCCATCATTCACCAGACGGGCGGCGGCACGGGGTTCACCTTCGAGAAACTGCGTCCCGTCGGCGCGATGGTGCGCTCGACGCACGGCGTCGCTTCGGGGCCGGTCTCGTTCATGAACATCTTCAACACGACGACCGACACGGTGAAGCAGGGCGGCGTCAGGCGCGGCGCGAACATGGGCATCATGCGCGTGGATCATCCAGACCTGCTTCGTTTCATCCACGCGAAGAACGACCAGACCAGCCTGACCAACTTCAACATCTCCGTCACCGTCACGGACAAGTTTTTCGACGCGGTGGAGAAGCAGGAATGGTATCAACTGAGTTTCGACGGCGAGGCGTGGACTGAGCCTGTCCACGACCCGGTGGCGAACGGCGACTACGCCGTCTACCGACGCCCCGACAATTCGACCGTGACCTTCCGCGACAAGGCCGCGTTCGCGGCGGCCGACCTCTCGGACGCGAGGCGCGAAGAACCGCCCCGCCCCGGCATGGTCTACGCGCCGGACATCTGGAATCGCATCGTCGCCTCCGCGCATCGCTATGCCGAGCCGGGCGTCATCTTCATCGACGAAGTGAATCGCCACAACCACATGATCAAGTCGATGGGGCCTATCTATGCGACGAACCCGTGCGCGGAGCAAGCCCTGCACTTCAACAACTCTTGTAACCTCGGTTCGGTTGACGTGGCGAAATTCTACGACCCCGTCGAGCGCGTCGATTGGGAAGCCCTCGGCGAAACGATTCGCTGGAGCATGCGCTTCCTCGATAACGTGATCGACGTGTGCTCATGGCCGTTGCCGGAGATTGACGATGTGGTGAAGCGCACGCGCCCCGTCGGCCTCGGCGTGATGGGTTTCGCAGACCTCTGCTTGCAACTCGAAATCTCTTACGGCGCGCCTGAGTCGATTGACTTCATGGACGAGTTGATGAGTTTCGTGCGGCGCGAGGCGTGGCTCGAATCGTGCCGTCTGGGCGCGGAGCGCGGCGTCTTCCCGGAGTATCAACCGAACCGGGAAGCCTACGACCGGTTTTTGCGCGACGACATCGGCATCCCCGCCGACATGCTCACGCCGCGCAACTACGAGACGACGACGATTGCGCCGACGGGCACCATCTCGCTCGTCGCCGAAACCTCCTCCGGCATCGAGCCGAACTTCTCCTGGGCTTACGTCCGGCAGGACACGCTCGGCAAGCGCACCTACGTCCACACGGTGGCCGCGCGCGCCCTCGGCATCGAGGTTGACCAGACCGATCAGGCTTCGATTGATTACGCCTCCGAGTACGTCGTCGCGCACGAGCAGGAACTGCCCGACTATTTCATCTCGGCGATGTCCATCAGCGCGGAGCAACATATCCACGTGCTTGCCGCCGCGCAGCGTCACGTCGATAACGGCGTCTCGAAGACTTGCAACGGCGCGGCCGACGACACCCTCGAATCGGTTGACCGTCTCTACCGTCTCGGGCGCGAACTCGGCTGCAAGGCCGTCAGCTATTACCGCGACGGCTCGCGCGAGTCGCAAGTGTTGTCCAGCATGAAGGGCGCGGAGCCGAAGGGCGAGATCGCATGCGACCCGGTCATCGTCACCGAAGCCGCCGCGACCGAAACCGAAACGCGCCCCGGCGAGACGGCGGCCGGCGCGGCCACTATCTCCGTCGCGCCGACGCCGCGCGCCGCAACCGCCGCGACCGCACAACCGATCCAGATCGAACGCCCGCGCGAGTTGCAAGGTGCGACGTGGCGCATCCCCTTCGACGGGCAGAACCTCTACGTCACCGTCAATCACGACGGGCGCATGATCCTCGAAGTGTTCGCCACCGGCCCGATTTCGGGCGGCGTCGGCCTGCTCGCCTCGAAGATGCTGCGCGGCGGATTCGACGACCGCGAAGTCGCGCGCAGCCTCAACAAAGTCATCGGCACACACTCCGTCTGGTTCAACGAACGTCTCTTGACCAGCCCCGAACAAGCCGTCGCCGAGTGTCTCCTCTTGACGAGCCGCCGCCTCCAAAATCAACCGGATTCGGCGCGCGCGCTCGCTTACGCGCAACCGGCCGCCGCCGCCGCGGGAATCCCGGCGGCGGCGCAGGCCAAGCCCGCGAACAACAACTACTCACTGATCAGCGACTGTCCCGAATGTCGCGGCCAACTCGAACACGCCTCCGGCTGCGACTTCTGCCGCGACTGTGGCTACTCCAAGTGTAAGTAGAGGTTTTAAAAATTCGTATCCCTAGTATGGCGCAAACGCTCCGAACTAGGGTGGCTAGTAAACATCAGGATATATGTTCGGCTTCCGAGACGCGCGTGTCTCGGAAGCCGAATTTTTTTCACTTCCCGGCATAGTCCCTTTGTTATCTGTCTCTCCCTTAACACGGTTCCGGTTATTAAAGGTA
>DASQNL010000033.1:0-6566 GCA_035644995.1 Pyrinomonadaceae bacterium
GGGCTGTTCGCGTATTTCAAGTTTTACCGCCCCGCGCCGGGGCCGAAGCTTCCGCCGCCATCGGGCGATGAACTCGCGGTTCACGTGCTCGACGTGGGACAGGGCGACGCGATCCTGATCGTCGCGCCGGGGGGCAAGACCGCGCTCGTGGACGCGAGCGTGCCCGGCAGCGGCAAGAAGATTCTCGCCGCGATGGCGCGCGCCGGCGTTGACCACATCGACCTGCTCGTGACGACGCACGCCCATGCCGATCACATCGGCGGCGCGGACGAGGTGATCAAGGGCACGAAAGTTTACAAGGTGCTCGACAGCAAAGTGCCGAACACGACGAAGAATTACGAGGACTTCCTCGACGCCGTCGAAGGGCGCGTCGAAAATCCGCAGGACAACTTCATCACCGCCGCGCCCGGCCAAACTTTCGATCTCGGCAGCGGCGCGGTCATCTCCGTGCTCGCGCCCATCCAACCGCTGTTCACGAAAGATCAGTTGCGCTCCGGCGGCAACGAGCCGAACGCCAACTCCGTCGTCACCCGGCTCGACTACGGCGAGTTTTCCATCCTCCTGACCGGCGACGCCGAGGCGCAGACCGAAGTGCGGATGATGGAACAGGGCGCGCGGCTCGCCGCCCGCGTGTTGAAGGTCGGACATCACGGCTCGAAGTACGCGAGTTCGGAAGACTTCCTGCGTCACGCCAAGTTCAAAGACGCGGTCATCTCGTGCGGCGCGGATAATCGCTACGGCCACCCCTCGCAAGAGGTCTTGGATCGGCTCCGGGCGGCGGGCGTGAAAGTTTACCGCACCGACTTGCAGGGCGAGATCACGATCAAGACGCGCGGCGCTAAGGACTACCAGATCACGACCGAACGACAAGCGGCGGCCGACGAAATCCAAACGGGGCGCAAGGCGCAAAAAGACGACTCGGCCAAGTCGGGCTTCATTCAATACGGCGACTTCGGCCCCGCGCCCAAAGCCTCGCCCAAGTCGAAAGCGGCGAACAGCAGGTGAACCAGAGATGACCGTAGGCAAAGAGAATCCGCCGGCGAACGACGGCAGCGTGGAAGTCCGCGCCGTCGTTGACCGCATCGAAGACGGCGACATCGCCGTGCTCAGTTTAGACGACGAAGCGCAGTCGCAACTCGACGTGCCGCTTCGTCGATTGCCCGCCGCCGCGAACTCCGACGGCGACCACCTGCTCCTGAAGTTCGACGTTGACCGGGAGAGCGGAGAGCGCACGCTCAAATCCATCAAGGCCGCGCCCGCCGCCCGTGCCTCGGCCGAAGACCGGATCAAAAAGATGCAGGAGCGGCTCGCGCGCATGAGCGGCGCGGCGGATAAGAAGGATTTCAAACTTTAGCGGTCAGTTGTCCGTCGTCGGTTGTCAGTTGTTTTGTGAATTCATGCGTCAGCGGCCGACGATTCAACTTAACAACTGACGACTGACTACTGACCACGGACAATTAACGAATTTCCCTATGACCAAACCCATCACCTACAGCGACGCGGGTGTCTCGATTGAGGCGGCGAACGCGACCGTCGACCGCATCAAGGAGATGGCGCGCGCCACTTTCAATGCGCGCACGCTCTCCGAGATCGGCAGCTTCGGCGGCATGTTCGACGCCGCGTTCCCCGCGCTCAGCGCGCCCGTCCTCGTCGCTTCGGCCGACGGCGTCGGGACGAAACTCAAAGTAGCCTTCGAGACGAACACGCACCACACGGTCGGGCGCGATCTCGTCAACCACTGCGTCAACGACATTCTCGTGCAGGGCGCGCGCCCGCTTTTCTTCCTCGACTACGTCGCCACCGGCGCGCTCGCGCCCGAAGTGATCGCGCGGGTCGTCGAAGGCATGGCGCGCGGGTGTCGCGAAAACAACTGCGTGCTGCTCGGCGGCGAGACGGCGGAAATGCCCGGCTTCTACGCCGCCGGGGAATACGACGTGGCCGGTTTCATCGTCGGCATCGTTGACCGCGAACGCGTGATTGACGGCAAATCTATCGCCGCCGGAGACACGCTGCTGGCCTTGCCTTCCGTCGGCCTGCACACGAACGGCTACTCGCTCGCGCGCAAACTCTTCTTTGAAGTCGGGGGTTTCGACGCCTCCACGCACGTCGCGGAACTCGGCACGACCGTCGGCGAGGCGTTGCTCGCGCCGCACCTGAGTTACCTGCCCGCGCTCGAAGAATTGCTCGATACGGGCGCGCTCAAAGGTCTCGCACACATCACGGGCGGCGGTCTTATCGACAACATCCCGCGCATCCTGCCCGAAGGCACGGCCGTGGAGATCGAGCGCGGCTCGTGGCCTTCGCTGCCCGTCTTCACGCTCATGCAGCGGCTCGGCAACGTCTCGGAGCCGGAGATGCACCGCACGTTCAACATGGGCGTCGGCATGGTGATCGTTTGCGCCGCCGCCGACGCGCAAATTATCCGCACACACGTCGAAACGCGCGGCGAGAAAATTTTCGAGATCGGGCGCGTCGTCGCGGGCGCGCGCACGGTGGAATTCGTTTGAACGGGTTTCAGGTTTCAGGTTTCAAGTTAAAAGCCAAGAACCTCAGACTTGAAACTTGAAACCTGAAACCTGAAACTTCATCCCTGAAACTTGAAACTTGAAACCTGAAACCTGAAACTTGAAACTCGCCGTTCTCATTTCCGGTCGCGGGTCGAACCTGATTGCGCTCGCGGAGGCCATCGAGCGCGGGCGCGTGCCCGGAGCGGAGATCGCGTTCGTGTTGAGCGACCACGCCCGCGCGCAGGGCTTAGAGCGCGCCGCCGCGCGCGGCATCGAGACGCTCGCCATCGAACGCGCCGGGCGCACGCGCGCCGAGCACGAGCGCGAGATCATCGCCGCCCTCCAAGCGCGCGGGATCGAACTCGTCTGCCTCGCCGGTTTCATGCGCCTGCTCTCGCCGCGGTTCATCGAAGTTTTTCGCGGGCGCATCCTGAACATCCACCCAAGCCTGCTGCCCGCCTTCCCCGGCCTCGATGCGCAGCGTCAGGCCATCGAACACGGCGTCAAGGCGAGCGGCTGCACCGTCCACTTCGTGGACGAGACTTTGGACGGCGGCGCGATCATCACGCAACGCGCCGTGCCCGTGCTGGACGACGACACGCCGGAGACGCTCGCCGCGCGCATCCTCCTCGAAGAACATCTCGCCTACGCGGAAGCCGTCGCGTTTATCGTCAGCGGAGATTATGAGATTGAAGGTCGGCGCGTGAGGCGAAGAAGGCGGGAGTAGTTTCGAGTCGTGCGTGCGGCGCGCCGGTGTCGCGGCTAGCTCACTTCTTCCGGCCGAGCGCGACGGCGCGCTGGAAGGCGGCATAGACGGCCTTCGAGAGCACGGTGCGCAAGCCGCCCTTCTCCATTTGATAGATCGCTTCGGCCGACGTGCCGCCGGGCGACGTGACCATGTTGCGGAGTTCCGCCGGGTGCCTGTGCGATTCCATCGCGAAGCGCACCGAGCCGAGCATCGTCTGCAAGACGAGTTCGCGCGCCACCTCGCGCGAGAAACCGAGGTGGACGCCCGCGTCCACGAGCGATTCCATCACGAGAAAAATGTAGGTGGGGCCGGTCGCGCTCAAGGCCGTCGCCATGTCTACCTGCCGCTCCTCTTCGACGCGTATCTCGCGCCCGAGCGCGCCGAGCATCGCGCTCACCTGTCGCCGCCGCGCGTCGTCCACTTGCGGCGTCGCCGTCCACACGGTCATGCCCTCGCCCACCTGCGCGGGCGTGTTCGGCATCGCGCGCACGACGGCCGGGTGCAGCAACTCGCCCGCCAACGTCTCCAGCGTCGCCCCGGCGACGATTGAAAGCACGAGGTCTGCGGCGCGGAGCGCGTCTTTCAACTCGTGCAACACGCCGTTCAGCTTCTGCGGCTTGACGGCGAGGATGACGATTGCGCCGGAGACCGTGGAACCGGCCTCCCGTTCGCCCGCCGCTTCGAGCGACACCGCCTCGCGGTTGCTTTCGACGAGGCGGATGCCGTAGGCCGCTTCGAGTTCGGCGCGGCGCGCGGCGCGCGGGTGGCTCCCGGAAACTTGCGCGGGCGCGACGAGCTTGCGCTTCAACAAGCCCGCGATCATGGATTCGGCCATCACGCCCGCGCCGACGAACACCAGGCGCACGCCTGCGAGCGGGTTCTCCGTGCCGGTGACGTTCGTTTGGTCGGTCGCGGGCGAGTCGGTCATGAGAGAAAAGTAGCTCAAAGCGTGAATAGATTCAAAGCCGGCGCACGGCCGTCGCCCAAAGCGTCCTTCGTCTATTTACGATTTACGATTCACGTCTTACGATGAAGCCATGACGATTGACGAACAACTCGACTACTTGCGCAAAGGCGCGGTCGAGATCATCCGCGAAGAAGACCTGCGCGCCAAGTTGGAGCGGAGCGCGCGCACCGGCGTGCCCCTGCGCGTGAAGTACGGCGCAGACCCCACCGCCCCCGACATCCACTTCGGCCACACGGTCGTCATCCGCAAGCTGCGCGCCTTTCAGGAACTCGGCCACACCGCCATCTTTCTCATCGGCGATTTCACCGGACTCATCGGCGACCCATCGGGCAAGTCCGTCACCCGCCCGCAACTCACGCGCGAAGAGATCAACGCCAACGCCGAAACTTACAAAGCGCAAATCTTCAAACTGCTCGATCCGGACAAGACCGTCATTGATTTCAACTCGCGCTGGATGGACACGCTCGGCTCCGACGGCTTCGTCCGCCTCGCCGCGCGCACCACGGTCAAACAGATTCTTGAGCGCGACGACTTCCAGAAGCGGCTCGCCGATGAACGCCCCATCGCGCTGCACGAACTGCTCTACCCGCTCGTGCAGGGCTACGATTCCGTCGCCCTCGAAGCCGACGTGGAACTCGGCGGCACGGATCAAAAGTTCAACATGCTCGTCGGCCGCAACCTCCAGCGCGAATACGCACAGCCGCCGCAGGTCGTCATCACCATGCCGCTCCTCGAAGGCACGGACGGCATTCAGAAGATGTCGAAGTCATACGGCAACTACATCGGCATCAACGAACCCGCGCCGGAGATGTTCGGCAAAATCATGTCCGTCTCAGACGCGCTCATGTGGCGTTACTACGAACTCCTGACCGACCTGCGCACGGACGAGATCGCACAACTCCGCGCCGCCGCGCAAGCGGGCGAGCGCAACCCGCGCGATCTCAAAGTCGAACTCGCCAAGCGCGTCATCGCGGACTTTCATTCCGCGGCGGACGCACAAGCCGCCGAGGAAGAGTTCAACCGCGTCTTCAAACGCAAGGAAATTCCCGACGAGATCGAGGAGCGCGCCGTGGCCGCGGGCAACTGGAAACTGCCGCGCCTGCTCGTCGAAACCGCGCTCGCGGCTTCGATGGGCGAAGCGCGCCGTTTGATCGAGCAGGGCGGCGTCCGCGTTGACGGCGAACGCCGCGCCGAAGACGAAGTTAATTTACACGCGGAGCAAAGCATCCTGATCCAAGTCGGCAAGCGTCGCTTCCTGCGCGTGCGCGGCGTATGAAAACAACGACGCGCCGCGAGAGTTTATTTGTTTTCCACTTGTTACTCGTCACCCGTCGCCTGTCACAGTCTTAAAGATGTCGGCAACCATCACGAACGAGGAAATTCTGATTATCGAGACGCCGGAGCGCGTGCCGCTGCACTTCGCGCTGGCTTCCATCGGTAACCGGTTTCTGGCGTGCGCGGTTGACCACGGGTTGCAGTTGTTGGCGATGCTGCTCGTCGGGTTGGTGTTTCTGTGGACGGGCTACGGGGAGCAACTGGGAGATCGCGTGTCGCAGATGCCGAAGTGGTTGCTGGCGGCCGTGATCGTGTTGGTGTTCGTGCTGTGGTCGGGCTACTTCGCCATCTTCGAGTGGCTGTGGAACGGGCAAACGCCGGGCAAGCGCATGTTGCGCCTGCGCGTGATCCGCGAAGACGGCCGACCCGTCACCATCTGGGAAGCGGCGGCGCGAAACCTCTTGCGCGTCTTCGACATGATGCCGTTTCCGTTTTACTCAATCGGGCTGGTGTCGGTGTTCATGAGCGGCCGCGACCAACGCGTGGGCGATTTCGTGGCGGGCACGGTCGTCGTGCGCGAGCGCGAGGCGCAGGCTCCGACGTTCGACGAAGTGTTCGCCGCGCCGACGAGCGATATAGCCTTACGCCGTTCGTTCCACCCGGTCGTGTTTACGGGCGACGCCAATGCGCTCAGCGAGGGCGAGATCGAGGTGGTCGAGACCTTCCTCCGGCGGCGTTGGGAACTCGCGGACGCGCCCCGGCAATGGATGGCATGGCGCGTGGCGACGCCCATCCTCTACAAACTCAAACCCGACTTCGACCGCGAAACCTTCACCTACGAAGGCTTTCTCGAAGAACTGCTCCACCGCTACCGCGCCGCGCACCGCTTCACCGATTGAGCGCTCTTGAAGAATCGTAGACGAGTAAGATATTCAGCCGCATTCCGAAGAGAAAGGCGTGAGACTCTGAGTCTCACGCCTTTCTCTTCATCCTAACCGGAGACCGGCAATTTTACTTCTTCCACTCGATGGGAAACATCGCGCCCGCGCGGGCGGGATCGAGTTTGACG
>DASQNL010000034.1:0-6924 GCA_035644995.1 Pyrinomonadaceae bacterium
ATCCGCTCTCCGTCGCCACGCTCGAAGAATTAGACCGCCTCGTCTCCGCGCTCTCGACTCAAACGGACATCTCCGCGCTCATCTTCACGGGCACGGGCGACGCCTTCGCCTCCGGCGCAAACATACGCGAACTCCGCGCGCTCACGCCCGCGACGGCGAGCGAGTTCGCGCGTCGCGGTCAACGGCTCATGCAAAGAATAGCGGACGCGCCGCAGCTCACCATCGCCGCCGTCAACGGCTACTGCATGGGCGGCGGTCTCGATCTCGCGCTCGCCTGCGACCTGCGTTGCGCTTCATCTTCCGCCGTCTTCGCACATCCCGGCGCGCGTCTCGGCATCATCACCGGCTGGGGCGGCACGCAAAGACTCCCGCGCCTCATCGGTCAGGCGCGCGCGCTCGAAATGTTCGCGACGGCGCGACGCGTGACGGCGGAAGAGGCTTATGAGATCGGGTTGGTCAACCGCGTCGGCGAGCCTGTCTTGGAATGCGCTTTCGCGTTGGCGCAAACTCGCGCGTAGCTCCGTTCGTGTGAGCGAACCGCCGGGCGGCCGAATACGCCATCCGCTTTTCATCCCTTCAGGCGTGCAACTCACCCCGCCGAATGCCCCGCCGGACACAAAACGCTTTACGCTCGCCGCCGCCGCACGTAATATCCGCCACTTCGCGTTGACCGTCCTCTCCGAGCATTCGCTCACCGCGCACGGCTCAAGCGAGGACGCGCGATTTAGACGGTTCCCGACATCCCAACCTTTCCGCGCCGGAGTGTGCATGACAACGCAACTCTTAAACTTTTCTTTCTTCGAACGCCGGCGCGAATACGCGGCGTTTTTCCTGCGCCTCATCATCGGCGCGTTCATCGTCTGGGGCGTGCAGGACAACGTTTTCAGCCGCGCGCGGATGGAAGAGTTCGCGCACTTTCTCGGCGCTCAGGGCGTTCCCTTTCCGCTGTTCGCGGCCTTCCTTTCGGCCTACACGCAGTTCGTGTGCGGCACCCTGCTGCTCGTCGGCGCGTATGTCCGGCTCATCTCGATTCCCTTCATCGTCAACTTCGTCGCCGCGACATCATCGCCCATCGCGGCGACGGTTTCAGCGGCATGTTCCCCGCGCTCCTGATGATCTTCGCCGGTCTCTTTTTCCTTTTTCACGGGGCGGGCAGGCCATCGGTCGATGAATGGCGTGAACGACGACGCATGCGTTAAGTTCGCGTCTCGCTCGCGGTGCGCTCAAAGCAAATTGGCCTGAGCGGAGACGATACCTTGACAACGGTTGAGCAGCGCGCTTATTTTAGATTTCGCGCCACGGTTTTCGGCGCGTGTGTGACCGAGAGATGTTAACGCAACCGAACAGTTCCTATCGCTATTACGGCTATAACGGCTCGCTCTCCGCACGGAGGGACGGGGCGGCGAAGAACTGTCGGCGCGTGCTCGTCATGTAGCGCACACTAAAGACGGATTCTTGAACCGGCCACTTGTCCTTCCGATAGGGGAGAACAAGTGGCCGGTTCTTTTTTTATTTCGCCATCAATCTCACACGGCAATGGAGTTTCAAACATGATGCAGGAACAGCAGTTCTCAAACACCGTCGCTTCCGAAACCACGGCGCAGGACGAAACCGCGCCCGCCCCGCCGCCGCCCGCACGGCGCGCACGCGTCAAACTCGACCGCGACCACCCCGGCTTTCGCGACCAAGCATACCGCGCGCGGCGCAACGAGATCGCCGAGATCGCTCTGCGCTACGAGCCGGGTTCGCCCATCCCCGATGCGCCCTACACGAAAGAGGAACATGAACTCTGGCGCATCGTCCGCGACGCGCTCAGGCCGCAACATCAAAGCCGCGCCTGCGCCGAGTATCTGAAATGCGTGGAGCGGCTCGACCTCGCGTGCGACCGCATTCCGCAATTGCGCGAGGTTTCGGAAAGGGTGCAAAAGCTGAGCGGTTTTCGGCTCGAACCCGTCGGCGGGTTGGTCGCGCCGCGCGTCTTTTTGGAGTCGCTGGCAAACGGCGTGTTCCTGTCAACGCAGTACATCCGCCATCACTCGACGCCGCTCTACACGCCCGAACCGGACGTGGTTCACGAACTGCTCGGCCATGCCGTGCTGCTCGCCAGCGAACCAATCGCCGAACTCAACCGGCTCGTCGGCGAAGCCGTCAGGCGGACAACCACGGAGGAGGCGTTGGAACGGCTGGCGCGCGTCTACTGGTTCACCATCGAGTTCGGAGTTCTCCGCGAGGCGGGCGAGGTCAAAGCCTACGGCGCGGGGTTGGTATCGTCGGCGGGCGAGTTGGAAGCGATGCGGCGCGCGGAGTTGCGTCCGCTGGACTTGGAGGCGGCGGCGCGGCAAGAGTTCGACACCACCGATTACCAGCCGCTCCTCTTTTGCGCCGACTCCTTCGAAAGCATGTATCAGAGCTTGCGCGATTATCTGGCGCGCTGGCCTTAAACGCGCGGCGCGCTTCCGACGAGCTACTTTTTGAGGAAGCGCGCGATCCCTTGCCGGCAGTCTTCGGTCATGCGGGCAATGGCGTTGAGGTCTGCGCCGGATTGGAGCGCGGCGTCGAAGGTCATGCCGTCCATGTGATAGAGCAGGCGTTTGGTGAGCATCACGGCGGAACGACTCACGCGCTCGAAGCCGGCGATGTAGCGTTCAACTTCGGTCTCGAAATTCTCGTCGTCGTAAACGTGATTGACGAGGCCGAAGGCGTGCGCCTCTTCCGCGCTGACCTCCGCGCCGCGCGTGATGAGTTCAAAGGCGCGTTTCTCCGAAACGTTGCGGCGCAAAATCGCCATCACCATCGCGGGCACGAACCCGATCTTTACTTCCGGGTAACCGAAACGCGCCGAACGCGTGGCGACGACGAGGTCGCAAGCCGTCGCCAGGCCGCACCCTCCCGCCAGAGCGCGACCGCGCACGGCCGCTACCACCGGCACGCGCACGCGCCGCATCAACGCGAATAACTCGGCGAGCGATTCCGCATCTTCGAGGTTTTCCGTGATCGAACTCTCGGAAATTTTTTGGAGCGCGGAGAGGTCTGCGCCGGAGCAGAAGTCCGCGCCCGCGCCCGTCAGGACGACGACGCGCACGGCGTCGCTCGCGTCGGCGCGGCGCAGCGCATCTTTCAGTTCGCCGATGAGCGCGTCGTTCAAGGCGTTGCGCTTTTCGGGGCGGTTGAGCGTCAGCAGCGCAACCGCGCCTTCCACGGTGTAGATCAGTTGTGATGGCTCGTTCATGTTCTTTCTGCGAGGGCGGCGGCCGCCTTACAGCATACTTTCACGGTCGTCCCGGTCAAAGCTCCGTGCAAACGCGGCGCGGGCATGCTATGCCCGGCGGCTTTTACGATGCGAGAAAATTGAGGAGCGCGGCGTTGACTTCCGCGGGCGATTCCTGTTGCACCCAATGATTGCTGTGTGCGAGCCGTAGTTCGCGGTAGGGCGCATCAATGTGCTTGCCGACATCGCGCACGGTTTCCGGCCTGATGGCGAAATCGCGTTCGCCGTAGATGAACAGGGTGGGGACGCGGATGCGCGCGCGGTCGGCCTGCGCCGCGCCGGACGAGCGCGTGAGATTCGCGAAGACGTTGGCGCGATAGTAGTTGACGGCGGCGGTGAGGGCGGTCGTGCCCGTCCGCTCGCTTTTTTGCCGGAGCGCGTTTTTATAGACGGCGAGGTCGGCATCGGTGAACGTGCCGGGGCGCGAAGTCTTTTTGAACATGCGTTCGAGCGCGGCGAAATCGCTCGCGCCCATCCGCCATTCGGGCAGGAACGGGAGTTGGAAGAAAAGCATGTACCAACTGCTCAGGGCTTGCTTGACGGTCATGTTGGCGAGCCACACGGGCAGCGGCGGCACTTGCAGCGAGGCGACCTTCCACACGCGCTCCGGGTGACGCGCGGTCGCCGCCCACGCCACGGCCGCGCCCCAGTCGTGCCCGACGACGGCCGCATCGCGCGCGCCGAAATGATCCATGAGGCCGAGCACGTCGCCGACCAACTTCTCCATCCGGTAGTCCGCCACACGCGCCGGCTTGTCGCTCAGGTTGTAGCCGCGCAGGTCGGGCGCGACGACGTGGAAGCGCAGCGAGAGCGCGGTCAATTGATGCCGCCACGAATACCAGCATTCGGGAAACCCGTGCAGCATCAACACCAACCGCTCACCCCGCCGCCCGCCTTCCGCGTAATGCAGACGCACGTCGCCCACCTGCGCGTAGTCGTGGCGCACGCCGGAAACGTTGCTGTCGGGTTCGCGGCTCATATTTTTAAGACCAATATAGCCGAGTCGAGTTCAAACACAACCATAAGCGCCTCCGGCCACGTATATTAATCACGCGCCCAACGGCGGCGCGACAGGCGTACTCATAAACTGGTTCAACGGCACGGCATCGGCAGGCGCGGTGCTCTCGAAAGGTCGCGTTATATGTCCCTCTATCTCTCACGCATTCTGGTCGCATTCTTCTTCGGCGCGAGTCTGGCTTGCAACGTGGCGTCGGCAGGCGAGGCCGTCAACCTCCCCGACCCGTCTGTGGATGCGCCACTGGCGACGGCCAGCGGCAAGAGCACGGTCGTCCTCGCGGGCGGCTGCTTCTGGGGAGTCGAGGCCGTCTTCGAGCACGTCAAGGGAGTCACTAACGTCGTCTCCGGCTATTCGGGCGGAACTGCCAGGACAGCCTCTTATGATGCGGTCAGCGCGGGTCAGACCCGACACGCCGAAGCTGTGCGCATCACTTATGACCCGTCGCAGATCACTTATGGACGACTGCTCAAGATATTCTTCGCCGTCGCACACGACCCAACGCAACTGAACCGGCAGGGGCCGGATGTGGGCGCGCAATACCGCTCTGCCATCTTCTACGCAGACGCGGAGCAAAAGCGCATCGCCGACGGCTACATCAATCAACTGAATCAGGCGAAGGTTTTCCGACGGCGGATCGTCACGCAGGTCGTCGCGCTCAACTCATTTTATCAGGCCGAAAGCTACCATCAGGATTACGCCGCACATCATCCCGAACAGCCTTACATCGTGGCTCACGATCTGCCGAAGGTCGAAAATCTACGCAGGCATTTTCCCGATCTCTACGAGGCGCGGTCGCTGAAATAGCAGCAGTACACGGCGAGACAATTAACGACAGGTGAAGCGTTGACGAGTTAAGAACGACAGTCTTCAACTCAGCACGCGCCGCTCATTGGCTCATCACGCATCCCTACTCTAATCCCAGCGAGCGAGCTTCCGCATCGGGCACGTCGATAAACATGCGCAGCAGCGCGGTGGAAAAGGTCTTGCCCTGCGCATCGGTCATCAGAGAGAGCGTGCCGCCGCCGCCGAGCGATTCGTGCAGCAGGAAATTGAGCGCGCCGAGGTTCGCCAACTCGAAGCGTTCCACGTTGCCCCGGCAGATGCCCGCGAAATGTTCTTTGACGCGCTCCGCCGTCACTTCGCGGACGAGCAACGGATAGTAGCCTTCGCGGAGGGCGATGAGGCCGACGTTGGCCGTGTCGCCTTTGTCGCCGGAGCGCGCGTGCGCGAGTTTGATTAGTTGAATTTTCATAACTTAAACGGCGGGCGCGAGTCCCGCTTGATGCAGCGCGAGCCAGTGGAAGCCGACGACGACGAGCGCGTGATTGATCGAGCCGTCCGCGATGAGGCGCGGGATGTCTGCGAGCGGGACGAGCCGCACCACGGTGTGCTCGGTGCTCTCGATCACGGGCTTTTGCCGCAAGCTCACATCGCGCGAGAAACGTGTGTATCCAGTTGTTGTGAATCGCCGGATTGGGGCGAACCTTGCCCAGACCGACCACTTCGCGCGTGGCCGCGTAGCCCGTCTCTTCCAGCATCTCGCGCGCGGCCGCCGCCTGCGGCGACTCGCCCGCATCAACCATCCCGCCCGGAATTTCGAGCGTCACCTCTTCCGAGCCGTGCCGGTACTGCTCGATCATCACCACCTCTTCATTCGCCGTCAGCGGGATGATGTTGATCCAGTCGGCGGATTCGAGGACGAAGAAATCGTGCTCGCTGCCCCGGTGCGGGCTGACGCTCACGTCGCGCCGCACGCGGAAGACGCGACAGTCGGCGATGATCTCCGAAGCGCGTCGCCGCCAAGAGAGGTCGCGCGCTGCGTCCTTCGGCGCGTCCGCGTCCGCGCTCACGCTTCCGTCACCTCGACGCGGGCTTCGATCTCCGTCTTCGGAATCAGCGCAGGCCAATAAGCGACGATCTCTTCCACCTTCGGCCGCCCGCCCGCGAAGCCCGTCACGCCCGGCGGCCCCGTCAGAATGAGCGGCGCGATCTCTTTCGTGAAGCGTTCGACCGACGCGCGATCCGCGCCGCGCACGCCGACGCGCAGTTGCACTTCGGGCAGGTCGGCCGCAGGCTCGCCCGCCAGCCGCCCGTGCGTCGCGTTCGCGCCGACGAACTCCGTCAGGATTTGCTCGAAGCGCAGGCCGAGGCGTTCGAGGCGCGCACGCAAAATTTGATCTGCCGCGCGCGCTTTCGCGTAAGCGTCCGGCCACGAATAGACGAGCGTGCCGACGGCCTTGTAGCCCGCCGAGTAACTGATCGAGACTTTCAAAAACTCCGTCGCCGGTCGCCCCTTGATGCCGTGGACGCGCACGCGGTTTGCTCCGGCGTCTTCGAGCCGGATCGAAGTGAAATCCGCGACGCAATCGGGCGTGATGTATTCGTGCGGGTCGCCCATCTCGTAAACGAGTTGTTCTTTGATGGAAGGGATCGAGACGATGCCGCCCGTGCCCTCGTGCTTCGTGACGACGAACGTGCCGTCGGGCGCGGCCTCGACGATGGGAAAGCCGACGTTGGCGAGGTCGGGGATCGACTGCCAGTCGTACTGGCAGTTGCCGCCCGACGCCTGTGCGCCGCATTCGATGATGTGCCCGGCGATGGTTCCGGCCGAGAGCCTGTCCCAATCGTCGGCCTGCCA
>DASQNL010000035.1:0-3750 GCA_035644995.1 Pyrinomonadaceae bacterium
GAGAGGCCGGCGAGGTGCGCGGCGCAACCGCCGTCTATGCGCTGCTCGGCGAGCGTGCGCTGCATCTGGCCGCCGGCCGCCGCAAGTTCGATTCAAGCGTCGCAGCGGAGATCGAGCTGCTGTTACGGAAAGCGTTGAGCGCATCCGGCCGTGAGTGAGGCGAGATGCGCTCCCTGTCTTGCACGGCGCGCGCCGTTGGCGTTAGAGTTAAGGCAACGTTCCCTGATCTGCCGCCGCCCGGAAAGGATTCGTCAGAGCCGCGATGCCTAATGCCCCAAACGTCAGTTACAGTTCGACCCTGCGGGTCAAACTATCGAGCCGCACCGGCACGCTGGGGGAGTTGACGACCGCCATCGGTCGCGCCGGGGCTGACATCGGCGCGATTGACATCGTCAACGCCTCGCGCGACGCCATCACGCGCGACATCACCTTCACCGCCTCTTCGAGCGAGCACGTCAGAGAGATCGTCGAGGCGGCGCGCGACATAGACGGCGTCGAAGTCGTCAACATCTCCGACCGCACCTTCCTGCTGCACCTCGGCGGGAAGATCGAGGTCGTCTCGAAGTCGCCCTTAAAAACGCGCAATGATCTCTCGATGGCCTACACGCCCGGCGTCGCGCGCGTCTGCGAAGCCATCCACCGCGACCCCGAAAAGGCTTTCACGCTCACCATCAAGCGCAACACCGTGGCCGTCGTCACCGACGGCACGGCCGTGCTCGGCCTCGGCGACATCGGCCCCGCCGCCGCGATGCCGGTGATGGAAGGCAAGGCGATGCTCTTTAAAGAGTTCGCGGGCGTGGACGCGTTTCCGATCTGTCTCTCGACGAAAGACCCGGACGAGATCGTCCGCACGATCAAACTCATCTCGACGGCCTTCGGCGGCATCAACCTCGAAGACATCTCCGCGCCGCGCTGCTTCGAGATCGAGGAGCGACTCAAAGAGGAACTCGACATTCCCGTCTTTCACGACGACCAGCACGGCACGGCCGTCGTCGTGCTCGCGGCGTTGATCAACGCGGCGAAGTTGATCGGGAAAGAGATGGGCGAGTTGAAAGTGGTGGTCAACGGCACGGGCGCGGCGGGCGTCGCCTGCACGAAGATCATCATGGCGGCGGGCGTGCGCAACATCATCGGCTGCGACCAGCACGGCATCCTTTACAGCGGCCGCCGCGAGCACATGAACTGGGTCAAAGAGTGGTACGCCGAGAACACGAACCCCGAAGGCGTGCGCGGCACGGTGCACGAGGCCATGGCCGGCGCGGACGTGTTCATGGGTCTCTCCGTGCCGGGCGTCATCAGCCGCGAAGATGTCAAGCGAATGGCCGCCCGTCCCGTCATCTTCGCGATGGCGAACCCGACGCCTGAGATCATGCCCGAAGAGGTGGCCGACATCGTCGCCGTGATGGCGACGGGCAGGTCGGACTACTCGAACCAGATCAACAACGTGCTCTGCTTTCCCGGCATCTTCAAAGGCGCGCTCGCCTGTCGCGCCTCGCGCATCAACGAGGAGATGAAACTGGCCGCCGCCAACGCCATCGCGGGTCTCATCTCCGGCGAAGAACTCCACCCCGAATACATCGTTCCCTCCGTCTTCGACAAACGCATCGCCGAAGCCGTCTCCCGCCAAGTAGAAGAGGCCGCCTACGCGACGGGCGTGGCGAGACGCGAACGCGCCCAAACCGAGTCGGTTTCATAAACAACCCGCGCGTCAGGTCAACGCCTTAACTTCGCGGACACTTCCCGGCGTTCGCTGTGAAAGCTGCGCCCGCGCGCTCGGCGTTTGAAATGTTAGACGGCGGGGCGCAGAGAGCGGGCGATGAGCGGGATGATGTGGCGGGGCACGGCGATGGCCTGTTTGATGTGGCGGGCGTGGGTGAAGTGGCCGGCAACGTAGAGGCCGGGGACGTTGGTCTCGTAGGTGTCGGGGTCGTAGACGGGCGTTTCGGCGAGTCCTGCTTTAACAAATTCGACCCCGGCGCGACGCAGGAGCGTGTGGTCTGCGTCCGCGCCGATGAGGATGAACACGGCATCGTTGGGGAGCGCGCGAATCGCGCCGTCTTCCGTTTGGAGGCGAACTTCGCGTTCCGTGATCTCTTCGATCCGGGTGAAGAAGACGAGGCCGAGTCGTCCCTCTTCGAGTTCGCGTTCGAGCGGGGCGCGCACCCAGTGTTTGATGGCGTTCATCTTGGGATCGCGCTGCTCCCAGTCGGCGCGCCAGATGGCGAGCGTGGCGTGCGCGCCTTCTTCGGAGAGAAAGAGCGCGGCCTCGGCCGCCGAGTTGCCGCCGCCCACGACCATCACGCGCTTGCGCACGTAGGGGTAAGGCTCGACGAAGCGGTGATGAACTTTCGGCAGGTCTTCGCCCGGCACGTTCAGACGGCGCGGGTAGGCCATTGCGCCCGTTGCGACGAGCACGCGCGCGGCCGTGTATGCGGCGCGCGCGGTGCGCACGAGAAACGCGCCCGTCTCGGCGTCGCGTTCGATGGCCTCCGCGCCTTCTTCGGTGTGGATGCGCAAGCGTTCGTCGAGCGCGAAGCGGACGTAGTGCGAGAGCAGTTCCTCGCGCGTCGGCTTGTCGCGGCAGGGGCGCAGGGAGTTTTCGCGCAACTCTAATTCGTCGGGCGTGGAGAAGACCGTGCGGCCGACGGGGTAATGATAAATCGTGTCGGCGATCAAGCCTTTTTCGATGACGAGATAGTTGAGTCCGGCGCGCGCCGCCGCGCCGGCGGCAGATAACCCGGCGGGGCCTGCGCCGACAATCAACAAGTCCAACTGCTCGTCGCGCGGGTTCGACATTTGAATTAATACTCGCACGCGCCCGCGCCCGTCGGCAACCCGCCGCCCGGCGCGCGTTTCCCCACGCGCCGCGTGCCGCCCGCGCGCCCTCGCGCGGCGCGCAGCGGAAAAGTCTTGACACTCAATTCTCACTTGCTTTATCGTTCGCGCGCGTTCATGCACCTTACTTTCGCGCCGGCGGTTGCCCCTTCTCCGCACATCTCATGAGAACAAATCCGGTCAGGCCGTCGCCGGTTCTCAATCACTTACCCGCCGACTTTTCCACTGCGCCGAGCCGTCGCCGCCGCCGTCGCCGCGATACCTTTGAGCAGGCGTGTCACTAATGGGGAGAGGCCGGGGGCTGAGCCGCCGTCGCCGCCGCTCACACCTTCGCCCGGAATCGAGAGATGACAACTTCAACCACCGAACCCACTGCCGCCGCCACCGACATCCCCCGCAGTTATCCGGAACTGGAAGCGTATTGCGACCGGCAACGCCTCTACCCGCTCTACCGTGTGTTGGAAGACGAGTTCATCCATCAACACGGCGCGCTCCCGCCCGGCTACCTGAACGCGAAACAGAGCATTGATCTCGAAGTTGAAGCGCAGATCGCGGCGGAGGTCGAAGCGGAGATCGCCGCCGAGATCGAGCGCGAGGCTGACGCGGATCGAAGGGCGGCGCACCGGCGTCGCTCACGGCTGGACATGTCCGAAGCGGAACTCCACCGCCGCGCGCTCGAACAGATCGAAGGCTCGTTCGAGGAGCGCAGGGCGGGGAAGCAGAAGCGATATATCGTCTTGTTGAACGAAAAGTTCACGGCGGAACTCTACCGGCACATTCACGATCTATCGGAGAAACGCACCGCGCTCTGTTTCTCCGGCGGCGGCATCCGCAGCGCGAGCTTCGGACTCGGCATCGTGCAAGGTTTGGCGCGCTACGGCCTGCTCGAACGATTCGACTACCTTTCGACCGTCT
>DASQNL010000036.1:0-15088 GCA_035644995.1 Pyrinomonadaceae bacterium
ACAGCTACCTGCAACACTTTCGCGCCTCGGCCCTGCGCGTGCTTGGCCTCGACAGCCGCATGGACCGTGTGGAAGTCGGCGGTCGCTCCGTGCGTCTCGACGCCTTGCCCATCGGGATCGCGCCCGGCGAATTTACCGAACGGCTCGCGCACGACGCGGAGACGATCAAACGCCGCGAAGAACTGCGCAAACAATTCGACGGGCGGCGCGTCCTGCTCGGCGTCGATCGCCTCGACTACACGAAAGGCATCCCCGAACGCCTGCGCACCTTCCGCCGCCTGCTCAAACAATCGCCGGAACTTCGCGGCAAAGTGGTCTTGATACAGGTGGCCGTGCCCTCGCGCGAAGTGATCCCGATGTACAAGGAGTTGCGTCAGGAGGTGGACGAACTCGTCGGCAAGATCAACGGCGAATTCTCCACGCCCGACTGGACGCCCATCACCTACATCCGGCGCGGCATCCCGCCTACCGAACTCGCCGCGCTCTACGCCGCCGCAGACCTCGCGTGGGTCACGCCGCTGCGCGACGGGCTGAACCTCGTCGCCAAAGAATACGTCGCGTGCCAGCAGGAGGGCGCGGGCGTCCTTGTGTTGAGCGAGTTCGCGGGCGCGGCTTCCGAGATGGGTGAGGCGTTCCTCGTCAACCCCTACGACGAGGAGCGCACGGCGGAGACCATCGAACGTGCGCTGGAACTTCCCGCAGACGCGCGGCGCGAACGCATACGCGCGCTTCACAAGCGCGTGGTGCGCAACAACGTCTTCGCGTGGGGCGACCGCTTCATCACGAACTTGCGCGAGGCCGCGAGCGAGCGAGCGGAGCATTTTTCGGAGAAGCCGCAAACGTTGCCCGCCGGAGAAGCGGTCGCGGCGTTTCAAAGCGCGGGGCAGCGCCGCCTCCTGCTCGACTACGACGGCACGCTCGTGCCTTACGCCAACCGCCCGCAGGACGCGGTGCCGCCCAAAGAGTTGATCGAACTGCTCGCACGTCTCGCCGCAGACCCCGCGACCGCAATCGCCGTCGTCTCCGGTCGCTCGCGCGACGATCTCGAAAGTTGGCTCGGCGAGATTCGCGGTTTGTGGCTCGCGGCGGAGCACGGCGCGATCATGCGTTCGCCCGAGACGATGAGTTGGGAGGTTTACCGCCCGACCTACACGGCGGAATGGAAGGAGCAGGTCTTCCCCGTCCTCGAACACTTCATGGATCGCACGCCCGGCAGTCTCATCGAGGAGAAAGAATTTTCCCTCGTCTGGCACTACCGCATGGCCGACCCGGAGTTCGGCGAATGGCTCGCCAACGAACTCGTCTCGAACCTCGAACAGATGCTCGCCGATACCGAACTGCGCGCTTATCGCGGTCAGAAGATCGTGGAGGTGAAACCGGGGTGGGCGAACAAGGGCGAGGTGCTCGCGCGCCTTTCCGAGTCCGCCACGGACGCCGAATTTTGTCTCGCGGCGGGCGACGACCGCACCGACGAAGACCTCTTCGCGCGCCTCCCCGAAGACGCGTGGACGATTCACATCGGCGACCGCCGCACGCGCGCGAAATACTGCCTCTCGGATTCGCACGAACTGCGCCGCCTGCTCGCGCGCTTCGCCGCCGCCGGGCGCACCGAGAGCCGCGCGGCCGGTTGAAAAGGCGTCGATCAGTTTGTGGAGCCATTGTTAGAACGGCTTTCAATCCTTAGCAGGGAAAAGATACCCGTAGGGGCAGGGCTTGTCCCTGCCCGCTCGCCTTCATATTCGCTCAGGAGTCGCCGTTCAGGCGATAAATTCATCCACATCACGGATCGGGTGGGGCGTCGTCAGGTCTTTGAGCGCGGCGGCCTCGCGGATGCCGCGCGTGTAATAGTCGCTCTCGTTGCGCGCGTCGAAGCGCGCGGCCAGAGTTTCGCACTGTTCGAGAAACCACGCGGCGAGGCGCGCCACCGTGTACGTCCCGCTCTCTTCGTAGACGGGAAGCGCGCGCGGCACATGCTGTAGCTTCAAAGTCGCACGCCCGCGCTCGCCCAAACGGTCGAGCAGGAACCAGGACGCGAGATAATAGTCGAACTTCGTCGCGGCGTCGGCGAGCGTCGAGGCGTCCGCGCGGTGTTTATCGAAAATCCTGACGGCGCGGTCGAAGTTCTCCGTCACGACGAGAAATTCGAGATGCTCGGCCGCGCTGGAGAGAGAACCCTTGGCGGCGAGCGCGACGAGGCGATAGCCCTCCAGATGTAGACTGACGGCCTCGTCCATCCGGCCGAGACGCACGAGCGGCAACAGCAGGTGCGCGAACGTGATCTTCGGGATCACGGCGCAGCGCATGCGACCCTCCATGATCGGAGAGGCCAGCTCGACCGCCCGCGCGTCGTCGCCCGCGCGCAGGGCGAAGCCGACTTCGTCGTTGAGTTCGCACGTCCGGCAATCGCTCATGTCGTCGCGCGGCGTCTCATGGCCTTTGTGGAAATAGCGCGCGGCCTCGGCCTCGTCCCAGAATTTGTAGAGGCGATAGCGCATGAGATAGTTCGGGCGCAAAGAATACCCGGCGCGCCGGTAGCGCGCGGCCATGTCGTCGAGCATCCCCAGAATTTGCGCCTTGCCGATCTGCGGGAAGTTCGCGATGCTGTCCAGAACCCACTTGTACTGCCAGAGCACGGTCAACTCCATGATCTCACCCTGCCCCCCACGGTCGTACTGCGCGAGCATCCACGAGAAGGCGACGAGAGCCTTTTCGGGCGCGCCGCCGAAGGTGGCCGCCTGGATGAGATTTTCGCGCGCGTCGAAAGCGAGTTTCGAGTCGCCGCAGATGTCCGCGAGGCGCGCGGCCTCTTCCAGCAGCGCGATCTTCGTGTCGCCGTCTCCCATGCGGTAAGCCTGTAGGATCAACTCCCAGACCTGTTCCCGTGTCGCGGCCGTCACTGCACCCACCCCCCTTCCGCCTCCGCGCCCCATTCGAGCAGACCGAGCAAGCCGTCGTTCAGGAGCGACATCTCCTTGGCGTTGAGCGGGCGATGGCTGAGCAGGAGCGACTGCACGTAGAGCATCTGGAGCGAGAGACGCAGGAGCGTCTCGTCGCGCATCCGGCTCAACTTGTAGACGAGCGGGTTGTCGTAGTTGAAGCAGAGCGAGGCGAAGGCGTCCGCGTGCAAGCCCCCGGCGAGGTTGCCGAGCACGCCCGACCAGAGCGTGTTCGATACCTCGCGCGCCTGCTCGACCGAACGCACGAAGTTGACCTCGCTCGACGCGTTGTAGAGCGCGGGCAGTTCGCGCGGCAGAAACTTGCGCACCTCCGCGGCGCAGTTGAACGGGCGGAGCACGCCGTCGGCGAAGCGCACGAAGTCCGCCGCGCCCTCCTGCTCGTCGAGCGTCAGATACTCGAAACTGTGCATGAGGCGCGTCGAATCAATCATCTCGACCGGCGTCGCAGGGAACACGTCGGCGTGCTTCGAGAGCAACTCCGCGTCGTGGACGTAGCCCGCGTTGATCACCGCGAGCGACTGCGAGGCGGCGACGCGCGCGATCTGCCGGAACTGATCGAGGTCGGGCACGTAACGCAGCGTGCCGTTCTGCTGCTTGTACTCGCCGAGCGTCATCTGCCCCGCGCTCGTCTCGAAGGGCAGCCAGTCGATGAAGAGTTGGTAAAACTCGTCGTCGTCCACGGCCAGAGCCTTGATCGAGAGGTAGTGCAAGGAGATCAATTTTTGCAGCCGCCGCGGCTGCTCGTTCGCCAGTTCGACAAGGTATTCACGCAAGCTGCGGCCGAGCGCGGCGCGCGTTAAAGTCAACGCCTCGTCTTCGTAGAAACTCTCGCGCGAGGCGGTGGGCCTGAGTTCGTTAGCGTTGACGACGCACTTGACGAAGAAAGCCCAATCGGGCAGCAAGCCCTCGGCCGTTTCGGAGACGAGCATGTGCTTGAGATAAACCTTGTGCGTCTTCTTCATCGCGAGGCTCGGCGAGAACGGCAGGACGTAAGCCGCGCCCCGCACGTCGCCCACCTGCGAGCGCAGCGGGATGTAGTCGAAGAACTCCATCTCGAACGTCTCGCGCCCGTAGGCGAGATAAGCCTGACGCTCGTCGCGCGGGTCTGTGAAAGTTCGTTTCCACGGCGGCAATTCTTCGTTGATGCGCGCGGCGGGCGCGCCGTCGCCCGCCGCGAGCGTGACGGGGTAGGGCAACAGGCTCCCGTAATGATGCGCCATGCGGCGCACCGATGCCCGCGTGAAATACTGTTCGCTCCCGGCCTTGCAACGCAGATGCACACGCGTGCCCGGCTCGATCTGTGTGTCGAGCGTGGTGATGGAATAAGTTCCGTCGGCGCGGCCGCGCCACTCAATCGTCCGCGATGCGCCCTTCGCCGAACGCGTGACGACGACGATCTCGTCGCTCACGACGAAGCAGGACAGGAGACCGATGCCGAACTGCCCGATGTAGTCGGTGCGTTCGGCGGGAAGGTGGCCGCGCTTCGAGGTCTGGCCGATAGTGGCGAGAAAGCGATGAATCTCCTCTTCGTCCAGACCGATGCCGTCGTCCTCGAAGATGAGCGCGGGCTGTCCACCACGCTCGCCCTCGCCGATCACGTCGATGCGGAGCGCGCCCTCGTGCTCAGGCTCAAGGTAGCGGCGCGCGAGGATGGCGTCCACGCCGTTTTGCAGCAACTCGCGCACGTAGATTTGCGGGCTGCTGTAGATGTGGTTCGACAGCAGATCGATGATCCCGCCGAGGTTGATTTTAAACTTGTAATCCATAAAGCCGTCCCGAACAATTTATTGTATGAACGCCCCCGACGATTATTCCGGCAGTTAAAGTCAGACCGTGAAACCGCGCGAACGTGGTCGTCCGGCGACGACGCGCGCCCTTCGTCTATTCCTTCAATAACCGCCACGCCGCGCCGTTGTCAAACACATCAATTCCGTGCGCGCTCTGCGCCGTCGTGCCTCCTCCGAGACAAATCCCGCCATTAATAAACAAAAAGAGCGGGTGCCCGGCCGCTTTCAAGGCGACCGTCCCGCTCCTTCAATTCGCTGAAAAATTTCAGTTCGAGATTTCGAGAGCGGGAGGCCGCTCCCGCAACCTCACACCGGCGCCCGGTGATCGGATGCCGACGATGCCTTTGCGACCCGTCGCGCGATCATCAGCCGACTAACCCCGGCCGTATCGGACAGGGAAACCGACCCCGCACGCAAGTTAAACGCGCCGCACGCGAACGCGGCGACAGCGGCCGGGCGCGGCGATGATTCACGCGCACCGTATTGAGCGGCGAACGCCGCTTTAAAACCGCCTGCTGTGTCTCCCTGTTTCCGAGTCCTTATCATCGCTCTCATCGTCTCTCACTGCACGCGCGTCACCTGAGTCGCGCCTTAGCGGCGCGGCGGTAATATATACGCCCCGGCGCGGTTCCCTGTCAACACTTTTTCTTGTCAACAGCAAACTTGGCAGGTGGGAGGTTACACACACAGCCACGGGCGACACGGCGGCTGTCCGGCAGCCGCGTCGGTGGAGGCAGGTCGAATTTTAGTCGTCGAGTGATGCGCCTAAGCGTGTCTGTGGCTGCGTCGCAAAGCCCGCACCTCGTTGCGGCGGCGGACGACGCGACTGACGACGGGAGCGGGCGGCGCGTTGAGTTTGCCGCCGGATGAAGAAGCCGCGACGGACACGAATTTTTCCGCCGGCGCGACGACGGCAACGCGCTCCGGCCTGTGACGCCGGAGCGAGCGCGCGCGCAGTTCTTCCCAATCAGACGCCGGGATGCGCATGAATGCCGCCACGACCGTCGGGTCAAACTGCCGCCCCGCGTGTCGCTCCAACTCCGCCGCCGCCGCGGCGTAAGGTTTCCCGGCGCGGTAGACGCGGTTGCTGACCATCGCGTCGAAGGCATCGGCGACGGCGAAGATGCGCGCGTTGAGGTCGATCTCCCCGGCGCGCAAGCCCTGCGGGTAGCCCGTCCCGTCCCACTTCTCGTGATGCTGCCCGACGACCCGCGCCGCGCCTTCCAGAAATTCGATGCCGCGCAAAATCTGCTGGCCGAGCGCGGGATGCCGCCGCATCGTCGCCCACTCGTCGTCGGTGAGCGCGGCGGGCTTGCGCAGGATCATGTCGGGGATGCCGATCTTGCCGATGTCGTGCAGGAGCGCGCCGAACTCCAAAGAGCGCAACTCCTCCTCGTTCAAATTCAACTCGCGTCCCAGACGTAGGCTGAAACTGACGACGCGCTCCGAATGGCCGTGCGTGTCGGTGTCGCGCGTCTCCAGCGCGGCGGCGAGGGCTTTCAGAGTCGTGCGATAGGCGTCTTCCAGCGAGGCGAGGGCGTGCGCCAGTTCCTTCGTCCGCAGTTTGATGGACTCTTCAAGGAAGGTTTCGTAACGGCGTTTGCTGCGCAGCAATTCATGGTGCTCGCGCGCGCGTTCGACGGCCATCTCGACGTGGCGCAGGTCGAAAGGCTTCGTCACGTAGTCGAACGCCCCGGCGCGCAAGGCGTCAATGGCATACTCGATGGTCTGCGCGCCGCTGATCATGATGATCACGGTCTCCGGCGCGATCTCGCGCACATGCGGGATCATCTCCAGGCCGCTCATCCCCTCCATGTTGATGTCGCTGATAATGATGTCGTACTTCGCCGTGGCGAGCAGCGCGAGCGCCTCCTCGGCCGAACCCACCGCGCGGCATTCGTAGTCGTCGCAGAGAAATTCTTGCAGGATGTTCCTGATCTCCGGTTCATCGTCCGCGATGAGCAATCGCCCTTTGGCATTCGGTTGTTTGGACATATGAGCCGCCCTTCGAGAGAAACTACCGCCCCCGGAGTTGCGCCGCTCGTGAGCAACGACGGCTTCCGGCCAAAACCATTCAAATGGCAAAAAGTGTTCGGATTGAACTAAATCTATTCAAGCGGGGGAGGTCGCTACCTACTCGTTCGCAAGAGTCGTGCCAAGTGCGAGCGGAGGGTGGAAGGGCGCGCGCGCTGCCCCTCCTCGCGGCGTTCGGAGAAATCGCCGAGGCCGGAGAAAGTTAATGCTCCGTCACAGCTCGCGGGACGCAAATCATCCTCCCTAAACTTCTTTAATAATCCCCCTCGTCAACCGGCGACGTTCGGCCGTCGCAAGCCCGCCGCGGGCATGGTCGAATGGTGAATCACGGCGGCACGCTGCATAACACCGCAGCACGATCCGCGGCGTCGCCGCATTTTGCGACTGAATTTTCGCCCCGGTTTCTCTCGCCTTGTAGCAAATTGATTCAAGAACTTCGGCTCTCGCCGCGGCGGCGCGCGGTGCGTGTCGCCGGGCGGCGGTCTCAAGCGCGCCGTCCTTCCTCTTAGCCATCAGCGACATACGAGCGCGACCGCCGGACGCGCCGGAGGCCGACCTCATACATCACTTTAAATAAAGCGGGTGTGCCGCCCGAAACATTATTAAGCCGCGCGGCGCGAGGTATGACTATTGCCATAGAGCTTAAGGCAAGTACAGACAAGAGCTCCGTTCCGGAGCAAGTTGAAACCAGAACAACTGATGCAGGATACGCCGGGAGGTGGAGCTAGGTGACAATCGTTAAGCATTTCCGCACGGTTTCCGCGTGGCTCACGCTGCTCGCGCTCCTGTTTGCGCCGTGCGCCGGACTGTCGTCAACGACAGCCGGCGCACGCACTTTTTCCGTGCCCGCCGAGAAGATGTCGCCCGACCTGCGCGACCTGCTCCGCACCTCGCCTGAGCGGGCGCAAGCCAAAGTCATCGTCCAATTAAAGGACACGGGCGACCGCCTGCCGTCGCTTCTGGGCGGCGTCTCGCTCAGACAGTTTCAGAAGTTGAATTTGCGCGCGCTCCTTCTGCCCGTGAGCGCGTTGGAAACTCTGGCCGCGCGCGACGATGTGCGCTACGTCTCGCTCGACCGGCAGGTCGCCCCCGCCGGCCACGTCACGACCACGACCGGCACGGAGAGCGTGCGCGTGCAGACCTCGGCCGAACTGCTCGGACTGGTCAGGACGACGACCACTCTCGACGGCACGGGCATCGGCATCGCCGTCCTCGATTCCGGCATCGACCCGAACCACGTCTCCTTCAGAGACGCTCTCGGCTTCAGCCGCATCGCCGCGAGCCGCGATTTCACGGGCGAAGGCCGCACCGACGACGCTTACGGGCACGGCACGCACGTCGCCTCCACCGCCGCCGGCAACGGACAGGTCGGCGAGGGCGCGTACACGGGCATCGCCCCGAACGCCAACCTCGTCAATCTGCGCGTGCTCGGCTCGGATGGAACCGGCACCACCTCCGGATTGCTCGCCGCGCTTGATTGGGTTCTCGCCTATCGCACGCTCTACAACATTCGCGTCGTCAATTTGAGCCTCGGCATGACGGCGGTGGACTCCTACGCGAACGACCCGGTGTGTCAGGCCGTCAGGCGTCTGACGGATGCGGGCGTGGTCGTGGCCGCCGCCGCCGGCAACGACGGCAAGAGCAGTTCCGGCCAGAAAATTTACGGGCGCATTCATTCGCCGGGCAACGAGCCGTCCGCGCTCACCGTCGGCGCGTCGAACACCTTCGGCACCGACGCCCGCTCGGACGACACGGTGACGACCTTCAGTTCGCGCGGCCCGACGCGCAGCTACCGACTGGACGCCGCCGGCGTCAAACATTACGACAACCTCGTCAAGCCCGACGTGGTCGCGCCCGGCAATAAGTTGGTTTACGCCGAAGCCCCGAACAACCGCATCGTGACGGCGCACCCGGAACTCGACGCCGGGGTGAGCGGCTACGCCACGCGCAAGATGATGTACATGAGCGGTTCTTCGATGGCGACGCCCGTCGCCGCCGGCGCGGCCGCCCTGCTCCTGCAAGCCAACCCGCGCCTGACGCCGAACCTCGTCAAAATGCTGATCATGTACACGTCGCAGCCGCTCGCGGGCTTCAACATGTTCGAGCAGGGCGCGGGGCAGGTCAACGTCCAGGGCGCGGTTAAACTCGCCCGGCTCGTCCGCGGCGATTTGTCGGCGGCGACGCCCCTCGGTTATCCTCTGCTGACCGTGAGCGCGCCGCCCGCGCCTGAGAGCCTGATCGCCGGAGAATCCTTCGGCTGGTCGCAGGGCGTCGTGCTCCACCACACTTACGCCGTCGGCCTCGATCTCATCACCAAGTATCAGAAGGTTTACGCCGCCGGGACGCTGCTCGGCGACGGCGTGATCGCGGGCGCGGATGAACAGGTCGTCGACGGGTCGAGGATGACGGGCGCGGTCGCGCTCGGCGCGCATATTCTGACGAGCGGCGGCGCACCGCTCGGCCAGGGCGCGTTGTTCATGAACACGAGCCTGCTGCTCGGCGACGGCATCATCATCGGCGACGGCATCGTCATCGGCGATGGGATTATCGTGGGCGACGGCATCGTCATCGGCGACGGCATCGTCGTCGGCGACTCGCGCCTTGAGGGGCAATCGTTCAAAGCGGGCGGCGATGACACCGCGGGGATGCGTTGAAGGTCGCTTTTGGGGTTGACGGCCGGACGAGAACTTGAAATACTCCGTGCCGCCTGCCTCTCCCCTACTTGTCAGCGTCACCTCGCAATTTACTGTAACCGCCTTTTTCCCGAAGGCGCGGACATGTACCCTTATTCGACGTATCTTTATCAATGCCAGAAGATTCAAGAACATTACCGGATTGCGTGCAGCGTAAGGCGACGTCGCCCTATAAATTCGACGCCGCCCGCGCCCGCCGCATAAGGAGGAGTCAGGTGAGATACTCGCACCACTACCTTGCCGCTCGACGGCTCGCCACCCCCCTGCTGTTGCTGCTCGCGTTGCTCGTCGGCCTCTTGCCCGCACCCCTCGCCACTACTACTACGGCGCACGCCGGGAAGCCCGCGCCGGCGACGGCAGTGGCCGACGAGGTGCGCGCCGCGGCGGACAAAGTGTCGCCCGACCTGCTCGGCGCAACGCGCAAGGGGCGCGCTAAAGAGTCGCGCGTGCGGTTGATACTGCAACTGAGCGGGAAGGCCGACGCCGCCGTCGATCTGCTTCTGCAACGCTACGGCGGGCGCACGCTGCACCGCTTCATGAAGCTCAACACGCGCGTCGTCGAAATGCCGGCGCGCTCCGTCGAGGCGTTGGCCGCGCACCGTGAACTGGCTTTCATCTCGCCGGATCGCGAGAGCATCCCGACGGGTCACATCTCGACGACGAGCGGCGCGGACTCCGTGCGCAATACGCCGGGCACGCAGGTGGCGGGGCTGGACGGCACCGGCATCGGCATCGCCATCCTCGACTCCGGCATCGACGCGGGACACAAATCGTTTCTGGATCGCGGGTCGAAGCTGCGCATCGTCGCCAGCCGCGACTTCACCGGCGAGGGGCGCGTGGACGATCCTTACGGGCACGGCACGCACGTCGCCTCCATCGCCGGCGGCAACGGGCGCGTCTCCAACGCCGAGTATCTCGGCATCGCCCCGAACGCGAACCTCGTCAACCTGCGCGTGCTCAACTCGAAGGGGCAGGGCACCGTCTCAGGCGTGCTCGCCGCGCTCGACTGGGTGGTGACGAACCGCACGCTCTACAACATCCGCGTCGTCAACCTGAGTTTGGGCGCGCCCGCCATCGAGTCTTACCGCGACGATCCGGTGTGCCGCGCCGTCAAACGACTGACCGATCTCGGCCTCGTCGTCGTCGCGGCGGCGGGCAACAACGGGAAGACCAGTTCCGGCCAGAAAATCTACGGCTCGATTCATTCGCCGGGCAACGAGCCGTCCGCGCTCACCATCGGCGCATCGAACACCCTCGGCACCGACACGCGCGCGGACGACTGCGTCGCCAGTTTCAGTTCGCGCGGCCCGACGCGCAGTTTCCAAACGGGTCTGCTCGGCGCGAGAAATTACGACAACTTGATAAAGCCCGACATGGTCGCGCCCGGCAACAAGTTGATCTACGCCGAAGCGCACGAGAATTATCTCGTCCGGCTGAACCCGCAGCTCGACGCGGGCGTCAGCCCGGTCGATAACCGCCGGATGATGTATTTGAACGGTTCTTCGATGGCGACGCCCGTCGCCGCCGGCGCGGCCGCCCTGCTCCTGCAAGTCAACCCGACGCTCACGCCCAACCTGATCAAAGCGATCCTGATGTACACGTCGCAGCCGCTCGCTGGCTTCAACATGTTCGAGCAGGGCGCGGGTCAACTCAACATCGAGGGCGCGATCAGGCTGGCGAAAGTTGTCCGCACAGACCTCAGCGCGCTCACGCCGGTCGGCGCGCCGCTCCTCGCATCACCCGTGCCGCCCGCGCCGCAGACGACCATCGCCGGGCACAGCTTCACCTGGGCGCAAGGGTTGATCGTGGGACGCACCTACGTGACCGGAGCGAACCTCTTCGCCAAGTATCAGAAGATTTACGGCTCCGGCCTGATCTACGGCGACGGCCTGATTTACGGCGACGGCCTGATCTACGGCGACGGCCTCATCTACGGCGACGGCCTCATCTACGGCGACAGCGTGCTGACCAGCAACGGCGGCATCCTCGGCAGCGGCACAGTCTTTATGAGCGTCAAGACGCTCTACAGCGACGGCCTGATCTACGGCGACGGTCTGATCTACGGCGACGGCCTGATTTACGGCGACAGCACCCTCTACGCCGGAAGCGCCGCGATGCGCACGGATGCCGTGACGCAGGCGCAATCCGCCAGAACCAACGGCGACCTGACCTCCGTAGTGAATCTGGAAATCGATACGGGCGTCGATTGTGTCGATTACTAACGCAACCCGTTCGAGTCGCCTCGCACTTCGTTTGAGCCGTAAAAGCATAAAAGCCTCAAAGGAGACGTTATGTCCCACTCAGCGAGTTTGAAAAAGGCAGCCCCCGTCGAGACGCCCCCTATCGTCGCGGCGGCCTACGCGCCTGCCCTCGAAGTTCAGCCTCTCACGGAAGCGCACCGGCAGGAAGTCCTCGCCTTTCTCGCCCCATGCTCGGTGGACACCATTTTCATGCGCGGCCTGATTCTCGACAACGGCATGGAGAGCGCGTTCAACCGCGGAACGCTCTACGGCTGCCGCGACGCCGAAGGGCGGCTCGAAGTCGTCGTCCTCATCGGCCACGCGATGGTCATCGAAGCGCGCACCGAAGACGCTTACGCGGCCTTCGCGCGGCTCGCCCGCGACGCCCGCGCCCACGTCATTCTCGGCGATCAGGAAAAGATCGAAAACTTCTGGAAGCACTACGGGCGCGGCGGCCAGGAACCCCGCCGCATCTGCCGCGAACTCCTCATGGAGATGCGCTGGCCGATTGAAACCTTACCCGGAGCGGACGCGTTGCGGACGGCGACGCCCGCCGACCTCGACGCGCTCGTGGCGATCAACGCGCGCATGTGCTGCGACGAGAGCGGCGTCAACCCGCTGGAAGTTGACCCGGAAGGTTTTCGCGGGCGGCTGCTGCGGCGCATCGAGATGGGGCGCGTCTGGGTCTGGACTGAGGACGGGCGGATGATCTTCAAAGTCGACGTGATGGCGGACGTGCCCGGCTGCACCTACCTCGAAGGCGTCTACGTCCACCCGGAAGAACGTCGCAAGGGCTACGGGCGGCGCGCGCTCGCGCAACTCGGAAGAATCCTGCTCGCGCGCACCGAGATGATCTGGCTGCTCGTCAACGAGCAGAACAAGGACGCGCAGGTCTTCTTCTTCAAGGCGGGCTACAAGCTGCGCGCCTGCTACGACACCATCTTCCTCCTGCCTCCGGCGAGCCGGAACAACTAACATCTTCCCCAGAGAGGGCAGCCCGATGAACCGACAGCGTTTCTCCTTCCCCTTCATGTCGTCGATCATCGTCGCGGGAGCCGCGGCGTGCCTCTACGCCGCCTACACCCTGCCGGTGGCGCGCTTCGACATACTGTTTTTGGTGCTCGTCGTCGCCACCGTCATCACCTCGCACATCAGCGTGCCCGTGCCGGGCGTCAATGGCCGCGTCACCGTCTCGGAAACCTACATCTTCCTCGCGATGCTGCTCTACGGCGGCGAGGCGGCCGTCCTGCTGGCGGCCGTCGACGGCTTCTGCTCGTCGCGCCTCATCAGCCGCAAGCCCTTGACGCTCGCCTTCAACGCCGCGCAGGTCTCGCTCTCGACCGTCGTCACCGTCCTCGTGCTGCGGTCGGTCTTCGGCGACGTGGTCAACCTCGCGCACGGCAACTTCAGTTTCAACTTCATCATCGCCGTCTGCATCATGGGCTTCGTGCAGCACATCTGCAATTCCGTGCTCGCCGCCGCCGCGCAGTCTTTGAAGCGGGATCAGTCGTTCTGGCAGGTCTGGCGGCGCGACCTCCTGTGGCCTTCAACCACCTACTTCGCGGGCGCGAGCATCGCCGTCATCACCGTGAAGCTGATCGGCGTGCTCGGCCCCTACGCCATCATCGCCACCACGCCCATCGTCGGCAGCATCTACCTGACCTACCGCACCTATCTCAAGAACATCCAGATGATGGCGGCGGCGGCCAAGGCCGAGGCCGAAGCGGCGACGCGCGCCGAAGCGGCCAAGGCGCAGGCCGAGCAGGCCGAGCGACACGTCGAAGAACTCTCGCATTACATCGCCGAGCAGGAGCGCATCCGCGAGCAGTATTCGCAAATCGAAAAACTCTCCGCGCTCGGCGAACTCGCCTCCGGCGTCGCGCACGACTTCAACAACACGCTCGCCGGCATCCTCGGCCGCGCGCAGTTGCTCCTGAACACCAACGACCCCGCGAAAATCGAGAGCGGTTTGAACATCATCATCAAGACGGCGAAGGACGGCGCGAAGACCATCAAGCGCATTCAAGACTTCGCCCGCCAACGCCGCGACCATGCCTTCACGCCCGTCGCCGTCGATCAACTGCTCCTCGACGTGAGCGAGATCACGCGCCCGCGCTGGAAGGATCACGCCGAGGCCGCCAACGTCCACATCAACCTCGAACTTAGGATCAGCTCCAACGTCCTCGTGCTCGGCGACGAGTCGGAGTTGCGCGAGGTGCTGGTCAACATGGTCTTCAACGCCGTGGACGCCATGCCCGAAGGCGGCACGCTCACGCTCGCCACGCGCGAGGCGGGCGGCGCGGTCGAGATTTCGGTCGCCGATACGGGTTCGGGCATGAGCGACGAGGTGCGCTCGCGCATCTTCGACCCGTTCTTTACGACGAAGGGCAAGGCGGGCATGGGTCTCGGGCTGGCCGTCTCCTACGGGATCATCCGCCGCCACGAGGGCACGGTCGAAGTCGAGTCGGAGACGGGGCGCGGCACAACCTTCCGCATCGCGCTGCCCTCGGGCAAAAACGCCGCGAAGCCGCAGCCGAGCGCGGCGCAAGCCCCGGCCGCCGTGCCTTCCGGCGGATCGTCCGGCACGAAGTTTCTGGTGGTGGACGATGAAGAGTCCGTGCGCGAATTGCTGCGCGACATCCTGGAGCGCGAAGGCCACGAGGTGACGACGGCGGCGAGCGGCCGCGAAGCCCTCGCGCTCTACGACGAGACGCGCTTCGCCGCCGTCCTCATGGATGTCGGGTTGCCGGGCATGAGCGGTTGGGAACTGGCGCGCGCCATCCGCGAGCGCAACGAGAAGATGCCGCTGGCGATCATCACGGGCTGGGGCGAGGCCGTCGGCTCGAACGCGCAGAAGGCGGCCGGAGTTGACTGGGTGGTGGCGAAGCCCTTCACGGTCGAACAGATTACGGGTATCGCAAGGGAGGCTTCCCGCAGGCAGGAGGGGGGCTTTGGACGCGTCGCAACCATCGTCGCCGCCTAACGGGTGGGGCGGCGGCGAGCGGCGCAGCGCAACCCGTTACGCCGCGCAACTCGACGCCCGCCTGCTCTTTCAGATGTCGGTCGCGCCCGACGCCGCGGCCGACGCCGCCGCCTCCGGCGTCGTGCCGGACGGCGACGGCACGCTGCGGCTCGTCGGCCACACGCGCAACCTCAGCGAGACCGGACTCGCCTTCGTCGTCCCCACCCTGCGCATCGGCCGGCAGTTCGCGCACGTCATCGGCCGCCGGTTGCGCATCACGCTCTACCTCCCGTCCGGCCACGTCGAGATTCGCGCCACGCCCGTCCGCTATGAACAACTGCCGCCCTCCGACCCGGAGCGCGGCTATCTCATCGGCGTCCGCATCACGGAGATGACCGACGACGAATGGGTGCGG
>DASQNL010000037.1:0-2260 GCA_035644995.1 Pyrinomonadaceae bacterium
GCAGCAGGACGGCGGGTCGCAGGGGCGAGCGCGGAAAGTGGTCGAGGAAAATGCGCGCCCGCGCGATGCGGTCAAACTCTTCCGAGCCTTGAATCAAACGCAACAACTTCTCGTCGTTGCCCGCGCGGGCGGGCGCGGCCACCGCTTCGACCGGCAGCCAGCCGCGCGTCCGCCGCGTCACCGCCACGTGGTAGAAGTTCACGCCGTCGCCGCCGCGCCGCGCGCCCGTGATGGCGACGGCGCGGCCGCGCCCCAGGCGTTGCACGAGGTTGGCCGTCAAACGCGGCGCGTCCCTCAGCGCGGCCAGCCGTTCGTCAATCACGACGGCGTGTTGGCCGCCCGCGACGACGGGCGCGCGCCGCTTCCGCTGCGCCTGTGCGCCCGTGCATAACAGCAGCCAGCAGGCGCACGAAGCCAGCAACCAGACCACGAAGCGCGAACGAGCGGCATGTGTGAAAAAGGAAGAGACGGCGAGTTGTGAAGAAAAAACTCGCGTGGAATCCGGCAAGCGTCGAGACATGAGGATCGGTCTCCTTTCGCTGTTTGAGGTTTGAGGAAGATGCGCTAAACCGGCCGCTGTCGCGCGTGCGTGTGAAGCGTTAGCGAGGCGCGCGGCGGCGAGGGTTCGCGGCTAACAGGGCGTCGAGTTTGGTGCGCGCCGCGGGAAGCCTTGTGCGTGCGGCGAGTTCCGCGTGATGGAAGTGGCAAATGGCGAGCGCGAGCGCGTCGCTGGCGTCGTGCGGCTGCGGTATCTCTTTGAGCGAGAGCAGCACGCGCACCATCTCCTGCACCTGATGTTTTTCGGCCGCGCCGTAGCCCACCACCGTCTGCTTGACGAGGCGCGGCGCGTACTCCGCGATCTCGATGCGGGCGCGCTCGGCCGCCACCAGAATGACGCCGCGCACCTGTCCGAGTTTCAAAGCCGTCTTAACGTTGGCGGCGAAGAACATCTCCTCGACCGCGCAGACATCCGGGCGGAAGCGCGCCAGCAACTCCTCCACCCCGTCGCTGATCTTCAACAGCCGCGCCGCGAAACGCTCGCGCGGGCTGGCTCGCACCGTCCCGAAATCGACGACGCGGTACCGCCGCGCATCCCCCTCGACCACGCCCCAACCCGTAGTCTCGCTTCCCGGATCAATGCCAAGCACACGCATCTTTGAGTGACGGGTGACGGGTGACAGGTGACGGGAAAGAACAAGTTTTAGTTTTAACTTGTCACCCGTCACCTGTCACCTGTCACCGCTCTATTCCATGTCCGCTTCGTCGATGTCGAAGTTGGCGGAGACTTTTTGCACGTCGTCGTGGTCTTCGAGAATTTCCATCAGCTTGAGCATCTGGCGCGCGTCCGCGCCTTCGAGTTTGACGTAGGACTTCGGCACCAACTCGACCTCGGCGATCTGCGGTTCGACGCCCGCATTTTTCACCGCGTCGTGAACGGCTTCAAACTGCTCCGGCGCGGTGATGATCTCGAAGTTGTCTTCGTCGTCGCGCAAATCCTCCGCGCCCGCCTCGGTCACGATCTCGAACAACTCGTCCTCGCTCTTGGCGGCCTTCTCGACGACGATGTAGCCCTTCTTCTCGAAGTTCCACGATTGCGACCCCGATACGCCGAGGTTGCCGCCGTACTTCGAGAAGGCGTGGCGAATCTCGGCCACGGTGCGGTTGCGGTTGTCCGTCATCGCCTCGACGATCATGGCGACGCCGCCGGGGCCGGTGCCCTCGTAGGTGATCTCGTCGTAGTTTACGCCCTCTTCTTCGCCCGTGCCGCGCCGGATGGCGCGCGCGATGGTGTCGTTCGGCATGTTGCCGGCCTTGGCGTCGGAGACGGCTTTGCGCAGACGCGCGTTGGCTTCGGGGTCGCCGCCGCCCGTGCGCGCCGCCACCGTCAGTTCTTTAATGAGTTTGGTGAAAAGTTTGCCGCGCTTGGCATCGAGCGCGCCCTTCTTGTGTTTGATGGTATGCCACTTGGAATGTCCAGACATTTTTTACAGAGTTTCCTTGTACGCGTGTTTAATCCGAGTGCAGGGACGCGACTATATCACGCGTTTTTTACGCGCCGCAACCGGGTCACGGCGGAGGCCGGAGATGAGAGGTCGGAGGCTGGCCGGAAAAGGCTCCGCGAGCATTTTTTACTTCGCGCTCACTAAACTCAACAGCCGTGCGCGCGTTGCTCCCGCGACGCGCACGAGCTTCGTCTTCGAGGCGTGGCCGCTCGTAATTTCGACGGCGCGCGCGGGAACGCCGAGGGCGCGCGCCAGCG
>DASQNL010000038.1:0-2400 GCA_035644995.1 Pyrinomonadaceae bacterium
GGCGGCGGCATCGTGGCGGAGAGCGACCCGGAAGCGGAATATGAAGAGTCGCTCGTTAAGGCGCGCGCCCTGCTCAGTGCGCTCGGCGCGCGGGCGGGCGGTTGGGAAGGTAAAATTTAGCGCGAGGCGCGGCCGTTTTCATGTATCCTCGCGCCGCGCCGTAGGCCTAAGCTCCGGCGCGCGCGCGAGGCGCGCGTATCCCGTTAAGCGAAACATGCACGCACGAATTATTCATAACGAACGCCTGCTCGAATTGGCGAAGGCGCGGCTGCCCGCGCTCTCTTCCGCGATGCTCTACGGGCGCGGCGTCTTCACCACCCTCGCCGTCTATCGCGGCCGTCCGTTCCTCTGGCCTGAACACTGGGCGCGCCTCGCGGCGCACGCCGAACGGTGCGGCGTGCGCTGTGATGATTTCGACGAGGAGACGACCGGGCGCGCCCTCGGCAGACTGATCAAAGAGAACGGGGTGCGAGACGGGCGCGCGCGCGTGACGCTGTTGACGCGCTCGCTCGGCGGCGTGTGGACGGACGGCGGCGCGGGCGGCATCGAAACAGACCTGATCATCATGACGGGCGAGGCGCGACCCGCGCCGGAAGAAGGCCTGGCCTTGACGCTCTCGCCCTATCGTCAGAACACGCTCTCGCCTCTCACCGGCGTCAAGAGCGTCAATTATCTCGAACGCATCATGGCGTGGGAAGAAGCGCACGCGCGCGATTTCCACGAGGCCGTCGTCTTGAACGAACGCGGCGAGATCACCGCGGCGACGATGGCGAACATCTTTTGGGTGACGCGCGGCACGATTCACACGCCCGCCCTCGCCACCGGCGCGCTCGCCGGCACGACGCGCGCGCGCGTCCTGGCCCTCGCCGAAGAACTCGCCTTCCCCCTCGTCGAAGGCATGTACGACACTTCAGACCTCGGCGACGCCGACGAAATATTCCTCACCTCCTCCGCGCACGGCGTCGGCCTCGTGACGACCTATGATTTCCACCGCTACACGGTCGCCGCCGGGAGCGTCGCCCTCCGGCTGCGCGAAGCCTTTCGCCAACTCACGCTGCACGGCGAGTCTGAAATATAAGCGCACGACGACGGGCGACAGCCTGCGCGCGGCGCGTCGGGTTCGTAGAGGCCGCGCCGTCGTGTGTTATAATTCGTGCTTCTTTGTCCGCCCTATCCGGCGGAATTTAGCGCGTTTATATTTCCCTCTAGGAGGATTGGAGTTTATGGCGACCGAACTCAAACGCGAAGGCGCATCCGGCAGTAGCATCGAAGAACTGCTCGGCGCGGACGCACGCACGCTGCTCGAACATACTTCGCAGACCATCCCTAAAGATCAACTGCAACTGCCCGGCCCCGATTTCGTGGATCGCATCTGGTCGTCGTCCGACCGCAGCCCGCGCGTCCTGCGTTCGCTCCAGACGCTCTTTGACAACGGCCGTCTGGCGGGCACGGGCTACCTCTCGATCCTGCCCGTGGATCAGGGCATCGAGCATTCCGCCGGTTCCAGCTTCGCGCCCAATCCCATGTATTTCGACCCGGAAAACATCGTGCGCCTCGGCATCGAGGGCGGCTGCAACGCCGTCGCCTCGACGTTCGGCGTGCTCGGCGCGGTGTCGCGTCGTTACGCGCACAAGATTCCGTTCATCGTCAAGATCAATCACAACGAACTGCTGACCTACCCGAACCGCTTCGATCAGGTTCTCTTCGGCACCGTGGGTCAGGCGCACGACATGGGCGCGGTCGCCATCGGCGCGACCATCTATTTCGCCTCCGCGGAATCCACGCGCCAGATCACGGAGATCAGCGAAGCCTTTGCCTACGCGCACGAACTCGGCATGGCGACCATCCTCTGGTGCTACCTGCGCAACAACAAATTCAAGACCGACGGCGGCGACATGCACACGGCGGCAGACCTCACGGGGCAGGCCAACCACCTCGGCGTCACCATTCAGGCCGACATCATCAAGCAAAAGCTGCCTGAGCGTAACGGCGGCTACAACATGCTCAATATGGAAGGCTCGACCTACGGCAAAACGAGCAAGAAAATTTACGAGGAACTCACCACCGACAACCCCATCGACCTCGTGCGCTATCAGGTCGCCAACTGCTACATGGGGCGTTGCGGCCTGATCAATTCGGGCGGCGAGTCGAAAGGCCAGACCGATCTGCAAGAGGCCGTGCGCACGGCCGTCGTCAACAAGCGCGGCGGCGGCATGGGGCTGATCTCCGGCCGCAAAGCCTTCCAACGCCCCTTCGCGGAAGGCGCGGCGCTCTTGAACGCGATTCAGGACGTGTATCTCTCCGAAGAGATCACGGTCGCCTAAGTTAGCGATGGAGCGGGAAGCGGAAGCCGGAAGGCGGCGGAAACCATGCGCCGGGCTTCCTTCCGGCTTCCGGGTT
>DASQNL010000039.1:0-7717 GCA_035644995.1 Pyrinomonadaceae bacterium
AAGCGCGACGGGTGCATCGGGAGGGGTCGTGGACGCGTCTGCGGAACGCGTGTTATGCTCGCGCGGCAGAACAGCTTTTCGGCGTCGCCGCCGCCTCTTTCGGTTCCCGTTTCGGCAAACAAATTTCACCTCCGAACGAAAGCAATCGCAGTTGAGACCTTCACGTCCTTTTCTTATTCGCTTCATGGCGCGTGGCCTCGTCTGGTCGCTTCTCGTCGTCGCCTGCGCCGCCGCGCTGCACGCGCAGACGACGGATGACGCGGACGACGGCGAAGCCGACCCGGTGAGAATTTTCAACCGCGCGCAGGACGCGCACGCGAAAGGCGACCTGGCGCGCGCCGTCGAACTCTACGCGGAAGCGATCAAGGTGCGCCCCGAATTTCCCGAAGCGGAATTTCAGAAGGGCGTCGCGCTCGTCGCGCTCAAACAACTGCCGGAAGCGGAAAAATCCCTGCGCCGCGCCGTCGAACTGCGCCGCGACTGGTCGCTCCCGCAAGTCGCGCTCGGACTCCTTTTTGTTCGCGCGGGCGACGACGCCAAAGCCGGGCCGTTCCTCGCTCGCGCCGTCGAACTCGACGCGAAAGATGCCAACGCCCTCGCCGCGCTCGCCGCCCTGCGCCTGCGTGCGGGCGCGAAGGACGAGGCCGTGAAACTGATCCGACGCGCCACCGCCGACGCGAACGCGACCGCCGCCATGTGGGCGACGCGCGCCCACATCGAACGCCTCGCCGGAGACGGCACGGCCGCCGCTGCGAGCGTCGCGCGCGCGCTCCAACTCGATCCGCGAAACGTCGCCGCCCTCGAAGAGCGGACGGAACTCGCCGCCGCGACCGACGACTACGAGCGCGCCATCGCCGATGTGGAGACGGCCTTGCGCGCCGCGCCTGATTCGGCGCAGTTGCGCGCGCGCCTCGCCAATTACCACGCGCTCGCGGGCGAAAAATATCGCACCACCGACCCCGATAAATCGCTCACGCATTACCGCCGCGCCGCCGAACTCGCGCCTGCAAGCGTCAACTACGCGACCGGCTATGCGTCCGCTCTCGTGCAGGCGCGTCGCTTCGCCGAGGCGGCCGCGCTCCTGCGGCGCATCCTGGCGAGCGCGCCGGATCACTACGCGGCGCATGCCAATCTCGCCACCGCGCTCGACGAGTTGAAGCAATACCCGGACGCGCTCGTCGAGTATCAATGGCTCAACCGCGCGCGCCCCGATCTGCCCGTCACCTATTTCCTGCTCGCGCGCGCTTATGACCTGACGGGCGAATACGAACTCGCGCTCGCGGCCTATGAGGCGTTTCTGGCGAAGGCCGACGCCGCGCAGAACGGTCTGGAGATGGAGAAGGTCAATCTGCGTCTGCCGAACCTGCGCAAACAGATCAAACTCGGACAGGGCGTGAAGCGGAAGAAGAACTAGGGAGCGTCAATCAATCGGGAGAGAGTTTGTCGCGCTACGCACACATGAATCGTCCAACCTGTTATCGAAAGCGGCTCGCGCTGCTGTCGGCGTTGCTGTGCGCCGCTTCCCTCTCACCCGGCGCGCGCGCGCAGGATTTGATCGTGCCGTTGCAGGCCGCGCCGCCGCCGATGGTCTATCTCCCGCAGGAGGCGCGCACGCAGTTGTTGGCGGCGGACGACGAGAAGGCGCGCACGCGTCTGAGTCTCGAACTGGCGGAGGCGCGGCTCGCGCGCGCCGAACAGCAGACGGAACTCAAACAGTTCAACGCCGCCGCCGCCGATCTCGGCGTCTATCAAGCGTTGATGGAAGACGCTCTCGAATATTTATATCGCACGGGCGACGGCGCGAGTCGTTCGCGCGACCTCTTCAAACGCATCGAACAGTCTTTGCGCAAACATGCCGTGCGGGTCGAGACGATGCGCCGCGCGACGCCCGGCGAGTTCGCGGGCAACTTGCTCGCGCTCGTCAAACTCGTCCGCGACCTGCGCACCGAAGCCCTCGAAGCCTTCTACAGCGATACGATTGTGCGTTGACACAGCGGGCGGCGACGCCCCCCGGCTCTTTCGGTGCGAACGATGCGCGACGCCGCTTCCGGCGGACTTCAACTTTCGTCGTAGGCGGTGCGAAGCGCGTCGCGGCTAAATTTTCGGCCACCAAATAAAGTGAACCACATGATGAACAAATTCGCCTCTCGCCTCGCGCGCCGCCACGCGTGTCTGCTGCTCGCGCTGGCCGTCGTCTCGCTGCCGCCCATCGTCGCGCCCTCGGCGCGCACGCACGCCGCGACCGCTCAGAGGCGCGAATACCTGACGGAGCAGGAAACGGAGATGGTGCGCAACACGCAGGAACTCGACCGCCGGATCGCACTCTTCGTCAAGATCGCCGAGCGGCGCATCGCCGCCGTCACCGGCGCGACGGCCACGCCGACCCCGACCCCGACGGCCAAAGAGTTAAAAGAGTTGGAGGAGTGGGGCGAACTACCGCAGGGCACGCCCGCTCAACGTTTCAACGACCTCGCACGCATTCTCGACGAAACCATCAACAACATCGACGACGTGGCCGTGCGCACGCCGGCGAGCGCGCTCATCCCGAAGGCCGTCCGGCATCTGGCCGACGCCTCCGCGCGCTTCCTCCCACGGCTCACGCCGCTGCGCGAAACCGCCTCCGGCGAAGGCGAACGCGAAGCCCTCGAACAAGCCATCGACAACTTGCAGCAAATTCTCGAAGCGGCGAAGAAACTGCCCGAAGCGACGCCGGAAAAGAAGGGCGAGAAGAAGAAAAACTGAAGCGCGCCCGGCCACGACGCTCGTGTCGCCGCCATAACGTCGAAAGCCGCCGGAGAGACAAAGCCGCGAAGGCCGCCGGAGAGACAAAACCGAAGGCCGCCGGAGAGACAAAGTATCCGGCGGCCTTCGGCTTTTGACTTCCGCAGTTTCGCCCGTTTACTTCTCCCTTCCGTCGCGCAACACCCCGACGGCGCGGCGGATCGCTTCCGTGATGCGCACGGCGGCTTCACGCGTGTTCGTGGTGTTGCGGTCTTCAATCGCTTGGCGCAGATCGGGCAGCGGTTGTGCGGCGTAGCCCGTGTAAAGACCGGGCGCGTAGATTTGATGCCGGTACCAGGGGCGATTGCGCAGGCCGCGTTCGTCCGTCAGCGCGCGTTCGGCGGCGATGAGGTTGTCGTTCATCAACATCACGCGGCGCACCCTCGCGCGTCGTGCGTCTTCTGGCATGGGGGTTTTATCAATGTCATCTATGTAATCGCGCTGTCTCTTGCGGAGGCTGCCCGCGGCATCGTCGAGGTCTTTCACGGCGTCGAGCATCGATTTCGCGTCGAAGTCGTCGGCGAGTTTGCGCCGCGCGGCGGTCTTCTGCGTCTCGTTGATAAAGTCGCGGAGCTCGGCGGCGTAGTCCGCATAGTCGAAGGGGAGCGCGCGGGCGTTGGCGAGGCGCAGCGCCATCGTGCCCCAGATTTGCGCGGCGGCGACGTGATAGACGAAACCGGGGTCGCCGAATTTCTCCATCCAGTTGAACGAATCATAGGTCGAATGATAGACGCCGTAGTCGCCGCCAAAGCCCATGTCGAGCGAGGGGATGCCGAGGTGTTGGAGGAAGGGCGTGTAGTCCGAACCCGAACCGAGCGCGTTGATGCGAGCTTCGGCGATGTTCGCGTCCGTGCCCGCGCCCGCGTCGGTCAACTCGGCTTCGGGGCGCGCGTCGCGCACGCGCTCCTGCCACGCCTGATAGACTGACTTCCCGGTCTTCGGGTCGCGCACGTCGCGCGCCGCGGCGCGAATGAGTTTCCAGAGCGTCGGCACGCTCGACGCGCCGAAGTTCGCGCCGGAGACGGCCGAGTCCATGTTGAGATAAGCGACGGCCTTTGCTCTCAACTCGGCGGCGTTCTCCTCCACCCACTCGGTCGAGCCGATGAGGCCGTGTTCCTCGCCGTCCCAACTGCCGAAGATGATCGTGCGGCGCGGCCGCCAGTTCGTTTTCATCAGTTCGCCGAAGCCGCGCGCGAGTTCGAGCATGGCGGTCGTGCCGCTGTTCGGGTCAACCGCGCCGAACGTCCAGGCGTCGCGGTGATTGCCGAGCACGACCCAGCGATCCGGTTCTTCCGCGCCCTCGATGCGGCCGATGACGTTCCAGATCGTGCGGATTTGAAAATCCATGTCGGTCTTCAAGCGGACGCGCACGTCCTCCGTGCCGCCGACGTGATAGGCGAACGGCAGGCCGCCCTGAAATCCGGCGGGACGCACCGCGCCGCGCAGTGGTTCGAGCAGGCGACGCGCGTCGCCGTAGGAGATCGGCTGGACGGGGATGCGCGGGATGTTGAGCGTCGGGTCGTCTTGCTTGAGTCGCACGGTTCCGGCGATGGCGGGACGGCCGGGCGTGAGCGGGTCGCCGGGATACTGGAAGAGGTACATGACCGAGCCGCGCTGCGCTGAAGTTTCAGGTCGCCAGGGGCCGTTCGGGTAAACGTCGCCCTGCGTGTAGCCGTCGTCGGCCGGGTCGGAGTAGATGATCAGACCGACCGCGCCGTTCTCTTCCGCCACCTTCGCCTTCACGCCGCGAAACGAACGGCCGTAGCGCGCGATGACGATACGGCCGCGCACGTCCACCTTGAGTTTTTTCAAAGCCGCGTAGTCGTCCGGCAAACCGTAGTTGACGTAGACGAGCGGCGCGGTCACGTCGCCCGAAGCGGAGTAGCCGTTAAAGAGCGGGATGATGCGCGGGTGCGCGGAGGAAGGGTCTTCGGCGAGGACGGCCTCCTGCAAATCCAGACGCACGCGGCGCGGCGCGACGAGTTCGAGCACCGTCGGGCGTTTCGGGTACGGGAGCAGCACTTGATACTCCTTGAGTTCCGCGCTGATGCCGTATTTGCGCAGTTGGTCGCGGACGTAGACGGCCGTGCGGTAGTCTTCCGGCGTGCCGGCGACGTGCGGCTCGCGCGTGAGCGTGCGCAGGTGCTCGCGCGCCGAAGCGGGCTGCGGCACGGCGCGGAAACGTTCTTCTAGTCGGCGTTCGACGTTCGACTCGGCGGCGTTGAAGCCGTCGAGCGCGACCGTCGCGGCCTCTCTCGTTTGGGCGCGGGCGCGGGGGCTGAACGCGTGGGCGATGAAGTTGGCGGTCAGAAACAGCGCGAGGGCGGCGCGCACGGGTGCTTTCATGTAGTCGTGTCTCCTTCGGGAAGATTGTGCGTCTACGTTGAACTGTCAGGCGCGTTTGAGCGTAGAATGAGTTTACGCGAAAAGGCGCGGCAAAGGAAAAGACATTAGGGGAAGGGGGAAAGGGGAAAGGGGAAAGGTAAAGAAAAAAGCGCGGCGAACTGCCGACACGAATTGTTGTTTTGACCTTTCCCCTTTACCCCTTCCCCCTTCCCCTTTTCATTCAGGAGACTTATGGACAACAGGTATTATCCGGGCGTCGAGGTTGACGTGCAGGGTTTGGTCGCGGAGTTGCGGCGGCTGTTCGACGAGGGCGACTACGAAGTGCAATCCATGCAAGTGGCGCAGACGGCCGTGCTGCAAGCGCGCAAGGCCGGCACGCTGCGCGACCTGACCGGACTCTCCGCCGCGCTGACGATCAAGATCACGCCGGAGCACGGCGGCACGCGCGTCGAGATCGGGATGCAGAAGTGGTTGGACAAGGCGGCGGTGGCGGCCGTCGCCGTCATCCTCTCGGCGGGGCTGCTGCTCGCGCTCCCCGCGCTCGGCGCGTACTGGCAACACCGCCTCACCGAAGACTCTTGGAAGATCATCGAGGCGCACATCGCGCGCAAGGCGGGCGGCTACGTGCCGCCGCTGCCCGGCAGTTGCGGCACGTGCGGCGCGACCAACACGAGCGGCGCGGCCTTCTGCGCCACCTGCGGCGCAGACCTCAGACGCGCGCACGCCTGCGAAAACTGCGGCGCGGCGCAACGCGACCCGGCGGCCAAGTTTTGCAATCGCTGCGGAAAACCGCTCGGCGCGAAAGCGTGAGTTTCGACGGGCAATTCTTGACAAGTTAAAGTGCGGGCGGAGGCAGTGAGATAGTCATGCGGAAATCAACATTTTCATCTCGCATCCGGAGGGCGAAGGCGCGCCGCGGCGGCATCGCGGTCTTCTGCTGCTGCGCGTTGCTGGCGGCGGTGAGTCTGGGTTACGCGCAGGCGCGGCGGGTGGCGAAGCCGAAGAACGACCCGCCCGTGCCGAAGGCCGCCGAGACGGCCGCGCCCACCCCGGAACCGACGCCCGAACGGGAGAAGATTCCCCTCCTCGTCGGTAGCAACGGGACGCCGATCATGTCGCGGCTGTCGATGAACGCGGGGGATTTATTGCAGGGCGCAATCGTGCAACGCCTGCGCGACAGTAAGGCCTTGCAGGTCGCGTCGAACGAGGACATGACGCGCGGCGAAGCCATCAAGCGCGCGAAGAACGCCGAGACTAAAACCCACGTCGTCTGGTTTGAATTGCAGGACAACTCCAGAATTTACAATTCGGACAACCGGAGGCGCGACGACACGGAAGATTTCTACATTCAATTCATCGTGCTCGAACCGGGGACGGCGAAGGTGAAGGCTCAGGGCACCGTCCATTTGCGCCCGACGAGTTCGTCGCGCATCGGCGGCATCGGCGTCGGCCGCAGCCTGCCGCGCTGCTACCCGCAAGGTTTATACAACGTCGATTTCGCGCTCGTCGAAGCAGGCATCGAGTTGGCCGAGCGCATCTTCCAATCGTTCTCGCTGCCGAATCCGGCGTTCTGCTCCTGAGCGCGGCGACGGAAACATTCGTCGCCGCTTAAAACCGTCGCCACTTAGAACCGACGCCTCGCAATTCTATGTCCACTATCTTCTGCCACAACTGCGGCCAACCGAACGCCGACATCGCGCGCATCTGCCGCTACTGCGGCGTCGGCCTGTCTTCACACGGTCAAACCGGGTCGCGCCCGGTTGACTATGCGCCGCCCGCACCGCAGAGCGACTTCAACGGGATGCCGCTCTGGGCGAGCGACGCGCCGCCGCCCGCTCCCGTCCAGCCCCTCCCGCAGCCACAAACGCACGCGCCCTTCAACTTCCGCTGCCCTCACTGCCAGTCAACCGCGCCGCCCGTCATCGCCAAGCGCATCGGCACGGCCGGGTGGATCGTCTTCTTCACGCTCCTCATCGTCTGCCTGCCGTTCTGCTTCATCGGCCTCTTCATCAAAGAGGAATACCGCATGTGCAGTTGGTGCCGCGGCGCGATCACCTGAGCGTGCGATAAAAAACGTTGACGGGCAAACCTCCGATGTCATAAGAATTCAGGCGTTCGACCACGCATCATACCGGTCACGTCGGAGGACTCCATGAACAACGCACGCATGTTTTTCCAGACCATGATCACGCTCGCCTCGGCCTCGCTCGGCCTCGTCGCCGCCCTCGCCTGGAACGAGGCCATCAAAGAGACCATCAAGCAATTGCTCGGCACGGGCGAAAGCCTCGCCGCCCTCTACACCTACGCCATTCTCGCCACCATCGTCGCCATCGTCGTGCTCATTCTCCTCTCCCGCGCCGCCGCCCGCGTCGGCGGCGACGCCGCCATTCAACGCGAAGCGGAAGGATAGAAATAAGGGATGAGGGCGGAGGGATGGGGGATGAATCAGTAAACCACTCAACGTGAGCGAGTGCTTTCTTCATTCATCCCTCATCCCTCCGCCCTCATCCCTCTCTCAGTCGTGTCTGAGGGCTTTGACCGGATCGATCCGCGCGGCGCGGGCGGCGGGGTAGAGGGCGGAGAGGATGGC
>DASQNL010000040.1:0-4417 GCA_035644995.1 Pyrinomonadaceae bacterium
CAGGCCGCACCCCGCAATAGCGCTTGAAGGCTGCGGGAGGTAAATCTTTAATTTGTTCGTAGCTCATCAGTGTGTCTCCTGCCGAGCTACGTTGTCGCATTAGTTAACCGACTTTTGCAAGAGGTCTATTGAATCAATGAATCGATGAATCAATTCTTCTGTTCGTAGTCTTTCGGGTCGAACTCGTGGAAGAACCAATCGCGGAGCGGGCGGTGGCCGAGCGCGTCGTACCAGCCGTACTTCATCATCTCGCCGAACGCCTGTTCCTTCGTCCAGCCGCAGTCGGCCACGCGATAGACGGCGATGAGCGTGCCCGTGCGATGCCTGCCGCCGCGGCAGTGTGTGAACAGCGCGCCCTGTGTGTCGGAGGTGCGGATGTAGGCGAGCCACTCGCGCACGCGCGCGGGCGCGGGCGCGTCGCGGTCGGAGAAGGCGATATGTCGCCACTCTGTGATGCCCGCCGCGAGCGCGCGTTCTTTGTCGGCGCGCACCTCGTGCTCGATGATGCTGCACACGCGCACGACGCCCACCTTCTCGATGAGGCCGCGATAACCCGCTTCATCCGGCAGCGCGCCCCGGTAGATCGTCTTTGTGACCTGCGCGAAATTAGGAATCGGCACGCCGAACGGATTCTGCTCCGAACGCGACTTCGCCCACTGAATTAACCACACCGTCTCACTCTCCTCCCCTCGCCTGCAACTCAACCGCGAGCCGTTTCCTCCGCCGGAGGCTCGTCCGCCCGCGACAAGGTTTCCGGCGGCGGCGGCGACTCCTGTTCGGCGGCGTCGTGTTCGTCGCCCGCGCTCAACTCATACTTGCCGCGATGCTCGGCATAGAAACGGTCGAGAAATTCCACCGTCTCGGCGGGGCTGAGCGTGTGCAGTATCTCCATGTTGGCGTTCGCGCGAAACTTCTCGCGGCGGTCGGGGCGTTCGAGGTAGCCTCTCCGGTAGGCGAGCGCGGCATCGAGCGGGCGCACACCCGGCAACTCGCGCGGCGCGAGAAACGCGTTGTTGTACTCCACTTCGAGGATGGCGTAGTCGTGGCGCGCGGCCAACTCGGCGAGGCTCGCGATGCTGTAGCCGAAGAAGTGGTGCGTCATCCGAAACGCGGGGTCGTACTTCACCACGAACTTGACGGGCGGCGGTATCTTCTCGTTGATCTCCGTCACCACCAGGCGCGGGCGAAACTCCGTGAGCGCGGCATCGAGCACCCAGTAGTCATAACTGTCTATGTCGAGCGAGAGCACGCCGAACTCACGCTCGACGTTGTAGGCGTGCAGCAGCGCGACGACGTTCGACGGCGTGACCACGCAGTTGGCGGCCGACACCTGCGGGTAATGTTTATAAGCCGCGGCCAGTTTGCACACCTTGCGATTGCTCCCCTCGAACCCGACGCCGCGCCAACCCTCGCGGAACAGCGCGTAGGTGTTCGAGCCGCGCACGCCGTCGCCCGCGCCGATGTCCACGGCCGTCCGGCTCGCGCCTTGGGGCAGCAATTCCGCGATGTACTTCCGCAGAATCCGCTCCTCGTCGAAGTTGGAAAAACGCGTCCGCCCCGCCGTCGCGCGGGCGCGCTGGACGCGGTGTTCGAGCCGCCTCAAATAACCTTGTGCCGTCTTCGCAATGCTCATTGCCGGGGGATTATAAACGATAGCCGCTCAATTGTGGGCTTGGGGACGGGCGGAGAGTTTCGCGCGGCGGGTTAAGAAGCTATGTTGCGGAGTTCTGTCCGGATGCGGGAGGCGCCCGGCGTGGGGGTTTGTAGAGTGCGCGCGGTCGGGTCTTGTCCGTCGATCAAAAAAGAGGGTGGCCGAAATAATATTCGTCGCCACCCTCGCACCTGTCTTAATTGCCGCCGGTCAGGTTTGACCGCCGCCGGCGGGACAATACTGTTGCACGTTTTGTCGCTCTCCCGCACAGCATTGCTCGGCCGTTGCCATCATCTCGTTAATCGTACAATCGGAGCATGACACCGTGCATGTTCCGGAGCAGACGTATGAGCAGGAGCAGCCGCATGGCGCCTGAGTCGCGCGGGTTGTGAAAATCCCGTAGCCGCTCACGATGAAGATGAACCCTCACGCCAAGTCCAGCAACCTCTTTTTTATTTGAGTTCTCCCTCGCCTTCCAGCGACCAACTGCCGCCGTCCGCGAAATCAACTTTGGCGACGGTGATGAACATGGCCGAACGCGATGCGAATTGAATCCACTTCTTTTCCGAGTCCATGCCGGGAACGATCTGTTTCTGTCCGGTTGTCCCGTCTTCATTGCGCACCGTCATCGTTTCCGGGGCGGCGAAATGATCGCGTGAAACCGTGTAGGAGTCGCCGGGTTTGAGCGCGATTTTACTTTGGAGTATCCCGCGCGTGGAGCGCGTGTGCGGGTCTCTGACGGCGAGAAAGAATCGCGTGATCGTCTGTCCCGAATGATTGACCAGCGTCGCTTCCGGGACGCTGGAGACGGACGCGAGGTCAGTCACTTTGCCGGTGAGCCTGGTGAACAGAGCGGCGGGAACTTCTTTGACCTTGACCTCGACGAGCCGCAGCGGGCAGTCGTCGTTTCCGGCCACGCGCAGAGACTGATCCGGCGACGCTTCCACTTGCCGGACAATCGCATGTTTGTCCTGGTTCCCCGAAGCAGGCGAGGTGTGTTTGCCATCCTGGTTGACGTTCAAGGCAAGCGCGAGCGCCGAGCATAAGAGCACGGAGCAGCACGCGATTGAGATCGTCCAGCGATTCAAGCGCATCATTTTGGACATCGTGAGTTTTTCCTCCTGTGTGAAGGTTGCGCGCGCAAGGGAAGGTTAAGGCAGCGCAACGTAAGGTATCCACGGCATAACATCTGGATGACGAAAATGTGAGGATACGGAAACGGATACTACGCTCGTACCGCGACGCTGTCAATCCTGAATGTTACCTTTGACGCTCATTGAAGATGGGTCGCGGGCGACCGCCGATTCAGGCCGGGTCGCGTTACCGGAACGGACGGTCTCCGCACACATGCCGGGTCTTCCCGGCAACTTTGAACGCGTGAATTAACCCTTACTTCGGGCATAAATATATTTGACACACCTACAACGATTAAATCGGCTACTGCTGCTTTATCAGCTATGGCAATTCCACCTTTGAGTTAGTTCGTGGAATAAGAAATAGTTGGTCTAATCCCCGGACGTTGACGCGGCGGCGCGAATTCATTCAAGCATCGCCGGGCGAATCAAGTGACGAAACACGCTCGCGCCCGCCGATTTGTCGGGCGGCTTGAACCGGAACTTCAGGCGTTCTTATTCTTTTCATCCCAAATCATCGGCTCCCACAGTTCGACCTTATTCCCCTCCGGGTCTATGATCCACGCGAACTTCCCGTTTTCATGCGATTCCGGGCCGCCGACGATTTCGACCCCGCCCGCGCGAAGCTGCGCGAGCATCTCTTCAAGATTGTCAACCCGGTAGTTGATCATGAAAGGCGAGTCGCTGGGGCTGAACCACTGGCTCTCTTTTTCCGCGACGTGCCAGACGGTGAGTCCCTTGTCCTCGGCCTCATCATCCGGCCATCTCAGGACGGCGCCGCCGAAGCTCTCCAGCGGCATGCCCAGATGCTCCTGATACCAGTTCGCAAGCGCGCCGCTGTCGTTCCTACTCTTGAAGAAGACGCCGCCGATTCCTGTAATTCTCGCCATCATTGCCTCCATTCTCACCAATCGCTCACGGCCTTAAACCGCCCGGCGCCCGGCATTCACCCGCCGCACACACAACGCATCAAGCATCCGAGTCTTGCGTATGATCGGCCACGCTATTCGCTGCCGGGTGCATGCCGTTGTCAGGTGTGGCATTGCAGGAATCCTACTGCTTTGCTTTCGGCAAGTACGGCGCGCTTAAACTGCGGCTGCAACTTCTAGGCAACTCCTCATCAGAGATAACTTTTGCCACCTCGAACTCAATGCCACCTTCCCTGTACATCCTCAACGCAAGCTCATTCAGGAAATACACTCTCCCGAAATTTTCATACTCCGGCGTAGGCATATAGAACTTCTCCCACTCAGACAAGGTGTGCTCATAACCGGGCATGACCTCGCCAAAAGTATAAATCTCTACATGCTCTAAACTCTTCAGGAAAGCCGAGTCACCAGTGCGACGCAACTCAGCCCTCACGCGCTCCGTGGATGCGTCAACCAGGCTACAGCCGATCTCATGAAACTTGTGCCTTTGGACAAAAGGATCATCACGCTCAAATGTCACCACATAGTAACTCATCGAAAGCACCTTACATCATGGGAAGCATCTTGTATGTTGACTAAAGATCGGTTGATGTCCATCTTGGCATGCAACTGAGTGCTCAGGGACGCTTGAGCACCAGGGCATCGGTGAAGTTTATAAGCGCCTGAGGCCAATGCGAGCCTGTGCGTTAGATTAGCTCCCGATG
>DASQNL010000041.1:0-2410 GCA_035644995.1 Pyrinomonadaceae bacterium
GTGCCGGCTCGTCCAGTTCCGCTTCGCCCAATTCCGCCCAGTAATGACGCACCAGTTGGTCGGCGCGCACCTCGTCCTTCCGCGCCGCACTCATGACATCAGCCGCAAAGAGCATTTGCAAGGCGCATTCGCGCGCCTTACGTCTCGAACCCATGAATTAACACCCCAGATTCAAAGGATGAGGGATGAGGGATGAGGGATGAATAAGAATAATTCTTAATTCATCCCTCATCCCTCATCCCTCATCCTTTATTTGAATGCTTCCTTGTAAAGATTGACCAATTCGACGGCCGCCATGGCGGCTTCGAACCCCTTGTTACCGGCTTTCACGCCCGCCCGGTCGATGGCCTGCTCCAACGTGTCGGCCGTCACGACGCCGTAGACGACCGGAATCCCCGACTCCATCCCGGCCTGCGCCACGCCCTTCGTCACCTCGCCCGCGATGTAGTCGAAGTGCGGCGTCTGCCCGCGAATGATCGTGCCGAGACAGATCACCGCGTCGAACTTTTCCGATCCCGCCAACTTGCTCGCCAGGAGCGGAATCTCAAACGACCCCGGCACGCGATAATGCTCCACCGCCTTCTCGGCCGCGCCCAGACGTTCCAACGCATCGAGCGCGCCTTCGACCAGACGCGACGTGAGAAAGTCGTTCCAACGGCTCGACACCAGCGCGAAGCGAAAGCCCTTGGCGTTCAACTGTCCTTGATGTGTGACGGGTTGCAAGCGTTTCCGGCGACTCCGAGTTTTCTGGAAATTGATTCACAGGCAGTATAGGTAAACGCATCGCGGGTGACAAGCGGAGACCCTGAGAAAGTGAGCGGAGAGCGGTCGGCGCGGAGCAGTTAAAGACGGAGAACGCCCATCTTCGTTTTTACCGCTTACCGCTTACCGCTCGCTTTCCTCATTCGTTTTTACCGCTCACCGCTCGCCGCTCACTTTCCTTTAAATTGCGGGGCGCGTTTTTCGAGAAAGGCGCGCGTGCCTTCGCGCACGTCTTCGGTGGCGAAGAGGCCGGAGAAGAGTTCGGCTTCGAGGGCGAGGCCGGCGCGCAAGGAGAGATGCGCGCCGCGCGTGACGGCGGCGAGGCAGGCGCGCACCGCGAGCGGCGCGAGCCGGGAGAGCGTGGCGGCGAGCGTCTCGGTTGCGCCCGTGAGTTCTGCGGCGGAGACGACGCGGTTGACGAGGCCGAGGCGCAAGGCTTCGTCCGCCGTCAGGCCGTCGCCCGCGAGCATGGCGGCGAGCGCGCGGCCGTGGCCGACGGCGCGTGCGAGGCGTTGCGTGCCGCCGTAGGCGGGGATCATGCCGAGTTTGAGTTCGGGCAAAGAGAAGGTTGCGTGGCTCGCCGCGAGCCGGAGGTGACAGGCGAGCGCGAGTTCGCAGCCGCCGCCCGCCGCGACGCCGTTGACCGCCGCGATGACCGGCACGGAACAACGTTCAATCGCCTCGCAAGTTTCCTGCCCGCGCCGGGCGGTCGCCAGCGCGCCCGCCGCGTCAAGTCCTTGGAGTTCGGCGATGTCCGTGCCCGCGCTGAAGGCCGCACGCCCCGCGCCGGTGAGAATCACCGCCGAGAGGTCTGTGCGCTCGTTGAACCCGGCGAAAATTTCCGCGAGGCGTTCGAGCATCGCGCGCGTGAGAGCGTTCAGTTTGGCGGGACGGTTCAGGCGTATGTAGACCAGCCCGGCCGCGCCCTCGCCGCGCTCCTCAACCAAGATGTCCGGCGCGTCTTCGCTCATCACGGTGCGGCGGGTTTCACTTCGAGGGTGAAAGAGACGGTCGAGACGCGGCCGCCGCGTTGAAACTGCGTCCAGATGCGATAGAAACCGGCTTCGGGGAACATCGCGCCGAACTCGACCTCAGGGCCGCCGCGCAAAGTCGCGCGCTCGACGCCTTCGGGCAGCGTCGCGGTCGGGTGCGAGTGGAGATAATCGGATTGATCCGCGTTGAGGATGAGCGTGTGCCCCCACGCGCCGAGGTAGGGTTCGAGGTCGCGCACCGGCTCGCCCGTCAGCGCGTCCGCGATGTCGTACCTGAGCCGGACGAACGCGCCGGGGACGAGTTCCGCGCCGCCCCACTTCAGGCTGATCTTCATACCGTCAATCGTCTTTGTGAACGACGTGTCGGCGACGAGCGCGGCGGCGGGAGCAGCAGCAGCGGCGGCGCGCGGCGCGCGATAACCGGCCGTGGCAAGTTCGCGGTGCAACACCTGGAGCGTGCCCCCGGCGGGAAAGAAATCTGCGTGGAGGCGATAGAGTCCCGCGCGGGGCAAGAGCGTCTCCACTTGGAAACTGCCGTCCGCGCCAAGCTCCGGGTGAAGGTGCTGGTACTCGTTCATGTCCGCGCTGACGATAAAGAGGTGAAACAGCTTCTCGTGATTCAACACGAAGTCGCGCACGCGCGCGCCCGTCTCCGG
>DASQNL010000042.1:0-1660 GCA_035644995.1 Pyrinomonadaceae bacterium
CAGGCCGCACCCCGCAATAGCGCTTGAAGGCTGCGGGAGGTAAATCTTTAATTTGTTCGTAGCTCATCAGTGTGTCTCCTGCCGAGCTACGTTGTCGCATTAGTTAACCGACTTTTGCAAGAGGTCTATTGAATCAATGAAGAAATGAAGAAATGAATCAATCTCTTCGGGGAGTTTTATGTTGAAAAGAAAATTTGCCGGGCTGTTCCTGCTGTGCGCCGTGGTGTGCGTGCCGCTCGCGCCGCTCGTCCGTGCGCAGACGACGCCGTTTCTGTCGGACGGCGAGATTCGCATGCTGTCGAATGAAATCTCCGGCGACCGCGCCTTCGAGCACATCCGCTGGCTCACGCACTGGCACCGCGATTCGGGCATGGAAGGTTATTTCAAGGCCGCCGAGTACATCGTCAAAGCCGCGAAAGAGGTCGGGCTGGAAGACGTGCGCTTCATCGAGCAGACTTTGCCCGGCGTCAACTACACGGCGCGCAGCGCGGAACTCTGGATGACCGAACCCGTCGAACTCAAACTCGCCGACATCGGCGAGCACGCCGTCTACCTCGCCGACGGCAGCCACGACGCCGACCTGACGGCCGAACTCGTCTACATCGGCGACGCTTCGGCCGAGAGTCTCAAAGGTCTGGACGTGAAGGGAAAGATCGTGCTGACGAGCGCGCAGCCGGGCGCGGCCGTGCAAAACGCCGTCTATGCGCGCGGCGCGGTCGGCGTCGTCAGCTACACGACGACCGAGAATAAAAGTCCGCTCGATTTTCCAGACCAGATCGCTTGGACGCGCATCGATGCGACGCCGCCCGCGGGCAAACAGGGCACGTTCGCCTTCGCCCTCCCGCCGCGCAAAGGCGACACGTTGCGTCGCATGCTCGCCACCCAAAACATGCAGGACTATTTCGGCACGGGCAAAAGCGCGAAGGGCGGCCGCGTCGTCTTGCGTGCGAAAGTCGACACCGACATCAGCCCCGCGCCCGGCCGCACCGGCTTCGTCGAAGGCTGGATTCGCGGCAGTTCCATTCACGATCAACAGATCATCCTCACCGCGCACCTGCAAGAGGAACAAGGCTCGGCCAACGACGACGGCAGCGGCTGCGGCAACCTGCTCGAACTGGCGCGCACCTACAAAAAATTGATCGCCGAGGGCAAGATGCCGCGTCCCTTGCGCGACATACGTTTCTGGTGGACTGACGAAATCTATTCCGAGTATCGCTACTTTCAGGACTTCCCCGACGAGCCGAAGAAGTTTCTCGCCAACGTCCATCAGGACATGACCGGCGCGGATCAATCGCTCGGCAGCCGCGTCCAACATCTCATCTTCGCGCCCCACTCGCGCACCTCTTACCTCGACGCGATTTTCGAATCCGTCGGGCAGTACGTCATCAACACCAACAACGGCTTTCTCGCCGCCAGCCGTCAGGGCGGCCTGCCGCGCCCGCACACGCGCCCGCTCTACGCCACGCGCGGCTCGCGCCAGGGCTACAACGCGCGCTTCGTTCCGTGGTTCGGCTCCTCCGACCACATGACTTTCCTCGACGGCCCCATCAACACGCCCGCCGTCGCGCTCATCAACTGGGACGACGACTACATCCACTCGTCCGACGACGACCTCGACAAGATCGATCAAACCCAACTGCGCCGCAACAACTTCATCATC
>DASQNL010000043.1:0-2001 GCA_035644995.1 Pyrinomonadaceae bacterium
GAACTGCCGCGCGCGCCCCACGCCGAACTGCTCGTGAATCTCCCGGTACTGCTGCGCGCTAATCGCCACGATCTTGTCCGTCGCCGTGCGCGCGAGCACGCGTTCGACGGTCAAAAACAGCAGCGTCTTCAGACGCCCGTAGTAACTGTGAAAGATGTGCCCGTGATACGTGTGCACGAAGCGGCAGGCGCGCGGTCGCCCGACGAGCGCCGACAATGTTAGCCAGCGATAGAGCACGCCCGCGATGCGCCCGACCGTTCCGGCCTTCGCCGTGTGCGTGTGCACGATGTCCGGCTGCAAACGCCGGAACAACTGAAACAGTTTCCAGATCGTGACGGCATCTTTCGGCGACACCTCGCGGCTCATCTCGGCCAGAATGATCGGGCGGACGCCCTGCTCCGCCGCGAAGTAACTCATGTCGTCTTCGCCCGGCGGCACGGTGCCCGCGACGAGTTCCGACTCGATGCCGTAACGCCGCGTCGCCGCCGTCAGCCACGCCACATGCTTCGCCGGGCCGCCCACGTTCAAACGCGCGATGATGCGAACAACTTTCATCAAGTAGCTGTTAGCTATTAGCTGTTAGCTATTAGCTAAAACAAAAACCTTCTGGCTGACAGCTAATAGCTAACAGCTAATAGCTCTCTAATCTTCTATCCGGTAAATCGTGTCGGGGTCGTCTTCGTGCCTGATCTCGTCGATCTCTTTTCGTTTGCCTTCGCCCATGTAGAGGCGGTTGGGGCAGTTGATGACGATGCCGGTCGTGCTGCCGACGTTGCGATAAGTGTGGACGACGCCTTTCGGGACGAGCACGGCTTTCGGGTTGTCCGCGCCGCAATAGAGCGTCATCACATAGTTGTAGGTTTCCGAATCCTGACGGTTATCCCACAAACGCAGCTTGAAATTCGAGGGGCCGATGAAGACGAAGTAGTCCGCCTGATCGACGTGCTCGTGCGGGCCGCGCTGCACGTTCGGCTCGGTCGAGGAGATGTAAGTCATGACGGGGTAATACTCCGCCTCCATCTCGTCGTGGCGGAACAACTCCGCGAGCCAGCCGCGCTCGTCCACGAACTTGCGCACGTCGCGGACGACCACGTCGCGAATCTGCCCGCGCTTAAACTGCTGCGTGGTTGTCGCCGCTGCTCCCTGCGTCTCGCGCTCAGGCATGGTTTGCATTGACGGCCTCCTTCTTGTTCGCGCCCGTCTCGGCGACGAGCGTTCCGGCGTGCAGCAAACTCTCGAACGTGCCCGCGTCCGTCCACCAGCCTTCGAGTTCGTTCCAGGTCATCTCGCCGCGCTCGATGTAGGCGTTGTTCACGTCCGTGATCTCAAGCTCGCCGCGCTCCGAAGGCTTTAAAGTCTTGATGATCTCGAACACTTCCGCGTCGTACATGTAGACGCCGATGACGGCGTAGTCCGACTTCGGCTCCTTCGGCTTCTCCTCGATGCGGACGACCTGCGCGCCCTTCAGTTCGGGCACGCCGAAACGCTGCGGGTCGGAGACTTTCTTGAGGAGTATCTTCGCGCCGCCGCCCTGATGCCGGTAGGCGCGCACGGCCTGACAGATGTTGCCCTCGATGATGTTGTCGCCGAGGACGATGCAAATGGGTTCGCCGTCGGCGAAGTCTTCGCACAAAGAGAGCGCGGCGGCAATTCCTCCCTCGCCTTCCTGATACGTGTAGTTAAGATGCTTGAGGCCGAAAGCCTTGCCGTTCTTCAACAGCTTGAGAAAATCCCCGGCCGAATTTCCGCCCGTCACGATCATGATGTCCCTGATCCCGGCGTTAACGAGAGTCTGAATCGGGTAGTAGACCATCGGCTGATTGTAGACCGGCAGCAAGTGCTTATTCGTCACCGCCGTCAGCGGCATCAGGCGCGAACCCAAGCCCCCGGCTAACACGATACCTTTCATTCATCCTCCAGTAGCATTCGGCTATCAGCCGTCAGCCATCAGCTTAAAACAACTCCCGCTGATGGCTGACGGCTCAATCAATAAATCTCTGA
>DASQNL010000044.1:0-2215 GCA_035644995.1 Pyrinomonadaceae bacterium
CCGGAGACGGCCTGCCCCTACACTATCTACGGCTTCGGCTCCTGCTACTCGCCCATCCTCATCGACCTCGCGGGCGACGGCTTCCGCCTGACACACCCGCAGCAGGGCGTGCGCTTCGACCTCGACGGCAACCCCGACGGCGCGAAGGAACAAGTCTCGTGGACTGCGCCCGCAACGGACGACGCGTGGCTCGCCTTAGACCGCAACCGCAACGGCCGCGTTGACAGCGGGCGCGAACTGTTCGGCAACCTCACCTTGCAACCGGCCTCGGCCACGGGCAACGGCTTTCTCGCCCTCGCCCAATACGACAAGGTGAGGAACGGCGGCAACGAGGACGGCGTGATTGACGCGCGCGACGGGTTCTTCGCGCTCCTGCGTTTGTGGCGGGACGAGAATCACAACGGGGTGTCGGAGGCGACGGAGTTGCACGCGTTGCCCGCGCTCGGCGTGACTGAGATTGACCTCAAGTACCGGGAGTCGAAGCGCACGGACGAGCACGGCAATGAGTTCAAGTACCGGGCGCAGGTTAACGGCAGGCAGGACGGCAAGGTGGGACGCTGGGCGTGGGACGTGTTCCTCGTCAAAGCCCCTTAAAATCAAATTCAATCCGCACGCCGAAGCGCGCCCCCCGAAGCTGACTATCTTCAGGGCGGCGCGCTTCGGCTATGAGAAGCTACTCACAAGGAGGATCGAGGCGGTCGCCGCGCGCTATAAGATGCGGCGCACGTAAATCACGCGGGTTGAATGAAGCCGCCCGCCAGCAGCAGCAGGATAGCCCCGCCGACCACGAGGCGGTAGCCGATGAAGATGCCCGTGGAGTGTGTGCGGAGGAAACGCAGCAGAAACCAGATCGAGGCGTAGCCGACGAGCGCGGAGACGATGGTCGCCACGACGAGCGGCAGCGCGCTGCCTTCGGGAAGTTTCGTGACGGCCTCGCGGAGTTCGAGCAGGCCGCTCGCGGCGATGGCGGGGATGGAGAGGAGGAACGAGAAGCGCGCGGCCGTTTCGCGCGTCTCGCCCGCGAACAGCCCGCCCATGATGGTCGAACCGGAACGGCTCGCGCCCGGTATCAACGCCAGCACCTGCGCACCGCCCACCGCCAGCGCGTCGCCGATCCCCAACTCCTTCATCTCGCGCCGACGCTTGCCCACGCGCTCCGCCAGCGCGAGAAGGAGCGCGACCGCGATCATCATCGTGGCGATGACCCACAAATTTTTCGTAAAACTTCCCTCGATCTGTTTCTTGAACAGCAGCCCGACGACGGCGACGGGCAGCGAGCCGATGATGACCAGCCAGCCGAGCCGCGCATCGTCCGACAGACGCGCGCCGCGTTGTTCGATGCTGCCGTCGGCCGCTCGCGTCTCGTGCGCGTGCGCGACGCCACCGCGCAGCAACGCGGTATGATCGCGGACGAAAGCGACCGTGATCGCCCAGATGTCGGGCGCGAAATAGATGAGCACGGCGAGCAGCGTGCCGAGTTGGATGACGGCGATGGTGGCGGTCGTCTGTTCGGCGCGCAAGGTCGGCTCGACGCCTTCGTAGAGGCCGAGCGCGCGGGCGGCGAAGATCAGATGAGCCGTCGAACTGATGGGGATGAATTCCGTCAACCCCTGCACGATGCCGATAATGATGGCTTGAAGAATGTTCATAGTGTGTTATTCGCGGAAGCGAGCGCGGGCGAGCATGCGGTCGTAGAGCGCGGCGGGCAGCCAGCGGCCGATGCGCGCGAGGGCGGCGAGTTGCCACGGAAACGCGTAGGTGCGGCGTCTCGCTTCGATGGCGTCGAGCATCAGTTGCGCCGCGCGTTCGGCGTTTTGGAGAAACGGCATCTTCTGATTGCGCCCGCGCGTCATAGGCGTGTCTATGAAGCCGGGGTGAATCGTCGTCACATAAATGTTGCTCGGTCGCAGTTCGACGCGCAGGGATTCAAAGAAGGTCGAGAGCGCGGCCTTGCTCGCGCAGTAAGCACCCGAACCGGGGAAGCCGCGATAGGCCGCGAGGCTTGAGATGCCGACGAGCTGGCCGTCGCCGCGCTCAAGCATCCCCGGCAACACGGCCGCCACCGCGTTCAACGCGCCGAGCAGGTTCACCGAGAGCACCTGCGTCACCGTCTCGATGTCGAAGGCGCGCGCCGGCGTGATCTCGCCCATCCCCGCGTTGGCGACGAGCACGTCAACGCGCCCGAAATGCTCGACGACTTTCCCGACGGCCGACT
>DASQNL010000045.1:0-7696 GCA_035644995.1 Pyrinomonadaceae bacterium
TTGTGTGAACGGTAGCGGTTGAGTTTCCCACCCGGTGCGGCACGGCGGCAGGCTGACGCTGAAGCCACATTCGCTACAGTTTTCTCACGAAACACTTCCCCGGCAGTTGCCGGACGAGATCGCGCATCTCCAATCCGAGCAAGACCCCGGTTAAATCCGAAACGGCCAGATGGCTCACCCCGACGAGCGCGTCGATGTGGACGGGTTCATCCGCCGACAGCAGGCCGAAGACCGTGCGCTCGCCGTCCGAGAGGTCTGCCGGGAGGATGGGTTGCCGCGTCGCCGCCGACGCCGCCGCGCCCGCTTTCTTCTTCTTCGACGGTTCGGGCGGCAAGAGGCGCGCGGCGATCTGGGGCGGCAGTTCGGCCGCTACATCCTGCCACTGTTGCACGAGTTTCGCGCCCGCGCCTTTGATCAGGTAGTTCGTGCCGAACGAGTTGCGCGAGGTGACGTTGCCGGGAACGGCGAACACCTCCCGGTTTTGTTCCATCGCCAGCCGCGCCGTGATGAGACTCCCGCTGTTTTCCGCCGCCTCCACCAGCACGACGCCCAAACTCAGCCCGCTGATGATCCGGTTGCGATACGGAAAGTTCTCCGGGATGGGCGGCGTCCCCAAGGGAAACTGTGAGACGAGCGCGCCGCCCCGCGCCAGAATCTCCTCCGCCAACTTTTTATGGTCGCGCGGGTAAACCTCGTCGATGCCCGTGCCGAGCACGCCGACCGTGCGCCCGCCCCCGTCGAGCGCGCCCCTGTGCGCGGCGGCGTCGATGCCGCGCGCCAGCCCCGACACGATAGTCACGCCGCGCGTCGCCAGTTCGCGCGCCAACATCAAGGCCACGTTCTGCCCGTAGGTCGAACAACGGCGCGAGCCGACAATCGCCACGCACGGCGCATCGAGACAGGCCGCCCACTCCCCGCGCACGTAGAGCGTCACGGGCGGGTCGGCGATCTCGCCGAGGAGCGCGGGGTATGTTCCGTCGTCCAGAATCAACACGTCCGCGCCGAGCGAGCGCACGCGCTCAAGCTCAAGTTCCGCCTCCGCATGCCGGTCGCGCAGGACGATGCTCTCCAACGCTTCCGGGCGCAAACGCAGACGCTCCAACTCCGAGCGCAACGCCGCGAACACGCCCTCCGCCGAACCGAAGCGTTCCAGCAAGCGCGCCGCCGCGCGCGGCCCGACGCCCGGCGTCATGTTCAAAGCGATCCATTCTTTCATCATGGCTAATGTCGGGATGCGAGGTTCGGAACACGCATCGAAAGGCGATTCGCCTTCAATCCGCATTCCCGTGATTGTGAGCATCAAGACGCCACGCCCGGCGTCATATCTTGGCGGAGCATACTTCTAAATATGGATGTTTTACAACTGTCGTGACGGGTCTTCCGAGAGAGTTGGAGACACAAGTTGGCGGGAAGCCTGGAGTGGAAGCATCCGGCGGCGGGCAAGACTCACATGCTTGAATTTCGGACTCGCCCCGACGCCTCGTCGTTCCCGTCTCCGCTCAGGGACGGCCGAACTTATTTTGCCCTTCCACGAGTTGGCGGAGCATCTCTCAAGGGTCGGGTTAAAATTACGACTATATTTCCCGCCACCCTGACCGCACGCCTGCACGCGGCGTGAGCTAGCGTTGCATCCGAAGCGTGACGTTGACGAGCAAAGGATTGCCGGGGAGCGGCGCGAGGCGATAAATGGTTTGCGGCGTCGGTTCGTCAATGGTTAGTTGCCGCGCCCGGCTGGCTCCCGCCTCCTTCTCCGCTTCGGTGTACCGCGCTCCCGCGCCGCCTTCCAACTCGTACCGCTCGGAAGGCGCGCTCCATTGATTGAGCCAAGCCGCGAGTTGATTCTTATCAAAGCGCGCGGGTCGTCGTTCGAGCGTCACGCCCGGCAGCGGTTCTCTCGTGATGATCAGCGTGAGAACTTCGCCGGTCTGCGTCTCCTTGCTGCGGCGCAAAGTGAAATATGGCGTCGGGTCTGTTTGCGACGGCACCTCGATCACCACACCGGCGCGCACCCGGTTGTCGCCCTGGCTGGTGATGGCGAGCGGGAAAATCAGGTACGGATCGCCTAGCGTGCCGTCGGCGTATAGCTCGCGGTCGAAGATGTACAGGTAGCCGCTGCGGGGCGTCTGCACGCTCAGGCGCACGCGGTCGCCTTCCGCGAGCGGGCTTTCCGCCGCGACGCGTTCCGGCGTCCATGGCTCGTCCGGCGCGCTGATGTCGAGCAGCCGCGCGCCGGGTTCCGTCGCCCGCGCACGCCTCAAACGCCACACCGTGACCCCGATCTCCGCATCCCCGACCGGAACCAATTCGGCCACGGCGGCGGGCGTCTTTAATGTCCCCGCTTGACCTTTGTTGTTTTGCGGCTTACGTCTCCCCGCCGTCTCCGGGCGCGAAGCGGTCTTGCTGAGCGGCGGCGTGACGCGCCGGTAAGTGCGGCGGGAGGCGGCAGGCCGCTTAACATTCGCCGAAGGACGCTCCGTGTTCACCATGAACGCGGTGTCGCCGATTGAACGCGAGTCTTGCTCCGCGTCCGTCGTCGGCGTCGGCTGCTGCGCGGAGGCGACGACGGCCGACGCGGCAATCAGAGCGACCGCCACGAGAACCATGTTCGGGGAGAAACGGTGTGGTTTGTTTTTCGACATCGGCGCGGTCTCCTTAAGGTCGGCTTAGTGTGTGCCCCGGTTGAAAATAGTAACTGCGATTCGCCGCCGTGAAGCGCGTCGGCTACGGGCGCGGCGATTCAGGCGCGCGCTTCGCTCCCTTCTTGGTGGCGGGGATTACGTCGCCGTTTTTGTCGATGTAAAACTCCCTGTCGCCTAATTTAACTTGCGCTCGTCCATTACGGAACAAGTTGGCGTCGTCGTATTGCAGCGGAACGACAACTTTCCCCGTCTTATCAATGTAACCGTATTTGCCGTCCCGTCTCACCGCCACCAGGCCTTCCGTGAAGAACAGGGCAAAATCATATTGCGGCGGAATGACAACTTTGCCGGTCTTGTCGACGAACCCGCGCTTGCCATCTAGTCCAACCTCTCCTAAGCCCTCATAGAATGAGTACGCATAATCGTATTGGATGGGAACCACAACTTTGCCTGTCTGGTCGATGAAACCATGCTTGCCGCCCTGTTTCACATGTGCCAAACCTTCTCTGAAAAAGGCTGCTTCATCGTATTTGAGCGGGATGACAATCTCACCCGTTTTGTCGATGAACCCATACTTGCTGCCCTGTTTCACAGCGGCTAAATCTTCTCTGAACGGCTCTGCATCATCGTATTGCAGCGGAATCACAACTTTGCCTGTCGTATCAACGAAACCATACTTGCCGCCCTGTTTCACCAATGCCAGACCTTCTTTGAATGAGAATGCAAGATCGTATTTGATCGGGATGACGACTTCACCCGTCTTGTCGATGAAACCGTACTTTCCCCCTTGTTTCACTTCCGCCAGACCGCCGCTGAAGCTCCATGCGTCATCGTAGGTCGGCGCGATGATGATTGTGCCGTCGGCATCTTTGTAACCGTATTTGCCGTTTGCGGCTTTGAAATAATTCAGTACGACGTTGCTGCCCGCAGTGGTCGCCGCTGCCGCCGTTGAGATGTCATTGCGTGCGCGTCGCGGGGTCGGGCTGGGCAGCGGTTCGACGGCTGCCGGTCTCGTCAGCTTTCTCAATTCGATACGCGCCGCCGCCGCGTATTGGCCGTTCGGAAATTCGGTCAGATAACTTTGAATCTTCGCTTTATCTTTCGAGTTTTTGATCGCTCCCCACGTCAGGCGGTCGAGTTTGATTCGCGCCGCCGCCGCGTATTTGCTCGCCGGGCACTCTTCCAAGACGGCGCGAATCTCGCCCGCGTCCGCGCTGTTTTGAATATCGACGAACGCTTCGCGCTCGATGTCCGCCGCGTTTGCCGTGTTGCCGAAGTTCGGCTCGACGACTTCGGCCGGGGTTTGATTGTTGGCCGGCTTCGTCGTCGCCGCCGCCATCGCGCTCGCGACAAAATAGAAATCTCCGGTTGAAGAACCTTCGCGCCACGGAAACTGTTTGCGTTTCGATCTCTCCGAAACGTCGCGCGTCAAGTTTTTCACCATCTGGTCAAGCTCGACGTTGGGGCGTTTGATCTGCCGCAAGAGCGATTCGGTGAATAGGCCATTGCGCCCCGTCCCATCCGAAGCGACGCTGCCCGGCTGCGTGGCGTATAAAACAATCGTGCCTTGCGGCGGCGTGATGCGGGCTAAGCCGTCCGCCTCGCCCGTATCGCGAAAGCCGCGCCACGAACGCGCGAACGGGTTGTTGCGGCAGGCGTCCAAGATGACGATGTTCAAGTCATTGCCCGCCGAGTTCATTTTGCTCAAGACCAGATTCATCGGCACGGCTTGATACTGCACTTCGTCGGCTTCGGGGATTTCGGCGTCAACCGGCACGAGATAATTTTCTCCGTTCACTTGCAGCCCGTGCCCGGCGTAGTAAAAAAGCCCGGTGCCTTTGGTCACGGCCAGCCGCGTCCCGAACCGGCGAATCAAAGTTTCGAGCTGCCGCTTGTTCTGATTCGTGCCGGACAAAACTTCAAATCCGAGCGTTTCCAACGTCGCGGCCATGTCGGCGGCGTCGTTGGCCGGGTTGTCGAGCGGCTTCGCGTTCGTGTAAGCCGCGTTGCCGATGACGAGCGCAATGCGCTTTTGCGAGGTTTGAGAATTGGCTTCTAAAGTAAGCTGGCGAGTTCTGTTTTGGGTTTGAGCGTGGCCGGAAAACGCCGGTAACGCCGCCAGCGCACACAAAACATAAAGCATGGCTTTCATAATTTCGATTCCTCGTCGGCGTTTCCGTCCCGCCCCCGCGGCGCGTGAAAAAGAATGATTCATTTCTGTTTACTGATGCTCCAACTCAACCGCATGCACGACCGTCGCACCCTTCCCGCGAATCAACGTTTGCCGTTTCTGCCGGTCTCGCTCGGCGAGAGGCGGGTCGGTCGAGTTTTGCGCCAAGAACTTTTGCACGGCATCAACCTGCTGCGGGTCGCGGACGACGCGCACGCCGTTTGTTTGCGCCGGCACGTTTTTCAAATCTTCAAAAGCCGCGAGCGGTTCTTTCGACCACACCATCCACATCTTTTCCGTTCCGCGCTCTCCGTTTTTCGCGCCCGTGAAGAAGTACCAACTGTCGGAAGGGACGGTGACGGTTTCAACCGCCGGGAGTCGCGCGTCGCCCGCTCTGATTTTCGGCGACGGGAACAAGACCCGGTAACGCGGGGCATCGCTCTCGCGGTCTTTGGCGGCGGGGGGTTCGTTGAGCAGGTAGAAATAGCCCGCATCCTTTGAAGAGACGTTCAGGCGGAATCGCCAGCCGTCGGTGAAAACGTCGCGCCCTTCGGATTGAAACGGCGCGCCGTCTTCCCTGCCGTCTTTCATCTTCTGCACGGTCAGCCAAAAATTGAGCGTGCGCTCGACCGGCGGAGCGGCCGCAATGTTCGTGTCCGTGCGTGAAGCAGGCGAAGTATCGGGCGGACGGCTTGACCAAAACAGCGCGCCGCCGATGACGGCACACAAGAGCAACGCGCCCGCGATGACGGCGGCCGCCGGCAGCCGCGGCTTAGCCACGAGTGTCGCGGAGGCCTGCTTCGACTTGAACCCTCTTCCGGAGATGAGCTTGGCGGGCGGCGCGGAGTTCCCGGCCTCCGCCGTGTACAGGTTGTAAATGTGTATGCGAACGCCGTGCTTGACTTCCGCTTCGCCGAGGTCGTGCAGGCGTTCCTGCCGTCGGCTTAGTTGCTGCAATACTCCGGCGACCGGCTGCGAGATCAGGATGTGCCCGGCGTCGCCGCAATCCATCACGAGTTGCGCCAGGTCGATGCCGCCGCCCGCGAAGTTGTTCTGCAAGTCGATGTCGGCGACGCGATAGACAAGCCCGGCGTGGACGCCCATCCGCACGGGCAGTTGCGCTTCGCCGCGCAACTGCCGCGCGACTTCAAGCGCGCACTCGACGGCGGGCAACGGGCTGGAGGTGAAGAAGACGTGCGCGATGCCGTCGCCGTTCGGGAGCGTGATGAGTTGATCGGCGGCGTGCGCGGCGGCAAACTGCGGCGTGCGGCGAACGATGTCTTGCAGTTGGCGCAGCAGGCGGGGCTGTTGAATCATCGTCCGGCGCGAATAGCCGACGATGCCGGTGAACAGCACATACGCCATTTCGAGCGTCGGAGACAAATCATCGCCCGCGCCGGGGGCTGCGACGGTTGGCGACGACGGCGCAGCCGAAGCGGAAGCGGGCGGGCGGGCCGGCGGCGGAAGATGCGGCGGCGGTTGTTCAGGCGGCGTGGCTTCCACGGCGGCGGCGGCGGCGTTCGGGTCGTTCGCGCCGTTCGCCCCGGCTTCGTCGAAGCGGCGCGTGCTGGCTTCGCTGGCAAACGCCACGTTGAGTGTTTGGGCGAGCGCATCGCCGAAGTCGCGTGCGCGTGCATAGCGTCGTTCCGGCTCAAACTCCAATGCTTTTAAGATCGCTTTCTGCGCGGCAAGCGAAAGCGCGGGGCGTAAATCGCACGGCTTGACGCGCACCCCGGCGCGTTGCATCTCCAATAACTGAAATGGCGTTTCCGGGTTGAAGGGACGCCGCCCCGTGACCATCTCGTAGGCCATCACGCCGAGCGCGTAGATGTCGCTCGCGGCGGTGTAAGGTCGTCGCTCTAATTGTTCCGGCGACATGTAAGCGATGGTTCCGGCGATGGTGGGCAGGACGGTTGAGCGCGCGACGACGGAATCTTTGATTTTGGCGATGCCGAAGTCGATCAGCTTGGCTTCTTCGTCGTCGCTCGCTCCGCTCTCCAGCATCACGTTCTCAGGTTTCAGGTCGCGGTGCAGGATGCCTTTGTCGTGCGCCGCGGAAAGCGCGCGACCGATGCGGCGCATGATGTAAGCGACGTGCTCAAGCGGCAAACCTTCGGGCGTCAGCGCGGCGCGCAGCGTCGTGCCCTCGACGTACTGCATCACCATGTAGGGCTTGCCTTCGGGAGTTTCGCCCGCGTCGTACACCGAAACGATGCCGGGATGGCTGAGGCGCGTGAGGGCTTCGGTCTCCTGACGGAACTTTTGCAGCACCCACTCGTTCTCTAAAACTTCGTCCTGCATGACCTTGATGACGACGAGGCGATTCATCAACGCCGCGTCGCGGGCGAGATAGACGATGCCGATGCCGCCGCGACCGAGTTCGCGCATGATCACGTAACGGTTGCCGAAGATCGTCGCCGGATGTTCCTGCGTGGCGTCCGGCGTCGTCGCCGCCGCCCCTGCCGCGGGAGGCATGGCGTCGGGACGTTCGGTTGGAGGTAGAGGCTGTTCGTCGGAGTTCATGTGAGTTAAAAGAAAAAGCGGAACCTGACAAAGTGAACGGCTAGGAGCGGCGTTAATCCTAACCGGCGGAGATTCGAGAGATGCTCAAGACCTCCGCCGGAGCGGGCGGCGCGGCTCAATCTCCGCCCCCTCCTGACCGTCGATTTGGCGCACCGTCATATCACACAATATCGAGTTGGCTGTCAAAGAATTCGGCGGCGCGACGCGGAGCGACGACCGGAGCCGCGCGCCCTACTGCTTCGGCGACGCCGCGACGCGGAACCCGATATTGATACTATGATTGTCGGGCGCGTTGGTTTCACGATAGGCGGAACGCAAGTGGCGGGGACTGCTGACCCACGAGCCGCCGCGTATCACCCGGCCT
>DASQNL010000046.1:0-2257 GCA_035644995.1 Pyrinomonadaceae bacterium
ACGGATCAAGCACGCGCGCCGTTATGGTAGATTATGAGCGAGAGTCGCCCAACTGTTTTTGTGCCGAAGGTTTTCGAGTGGCGTGGCATCCTACACTTGGCATAGCGTCCGGCGCACTGCGCCGGACGCCGCGCAAGAAGCCTCATGTCCGCGCGTTCATCCGTTGCTCCCACTCACACGCGGAGACCGAATTGACAGAGCAAACAAAGGCAATTAACTCGCATGAAAATTAAGCACGCGGCCACACGCCTCCTGGCATTGACGATCATCTTCACGCTCCTCGCCCCGCCGCACGCCGTCGTCGTCGCTGCCGCCGCAGAGCGTGGCGGGCAGGAGACGGAGCAGAGCATGACGCAAAACGGACTCCGTTTCCGCCTGAGCGAGGGCAGGGAACAGGTCGAGCGCGCCGCGCCCGACCCTGTCGCGCCCGCAGAAGTTTTGTCCGCGGCGGAAACTAAAAAATTGCTCGACCGTTTGCCGGCGCTCGCGCCGGAGGCGAACGACACGCAGGATTTCAAACTACGCGAGCGTTCGTTGCCGCCGCCGCGTGCCGGAGAAATTATTCAGGCCGCGTTCGCCACGCCCGCCCCGAACGCTCCGCCCACACCGTCGCACACGCGCGCGCCGCTCGAAGTCCTGCGTTTTGCGCCGGAAGGCGAAGTCGCTCTGGCTCCCGCGTTCAGCATCACGTTTTCGCAAGCGATGGTCGCGGTCTCTTCGCAGGAAGAGACGGCGGCGAGCGTCCCCGTCAAGATATGGCCGCAACCGGAGGGCGCGTGGCGTTGGCTAGGCGCGCAGACACTCACCTTCCAACCCAAAGTTGAAGGCGGCAGGTTGCCGATGGCGACCAATTACACCGTCACCGTTCCCGCCGGGACAAAGTCGGCGCTCGGCAACGCGCTCGCGGAAGCTAAAACTTTTAATTTCTCCACGCCGCCGCCGACGGTGAAACTTTTTCACCCGCGCGCCGCGAGCCAACCGCGCGACGCCCTGATGTTCCTTGAGTTCGACCAGAACATTGATGCCGCACGCGTGCTCGAACGTCTCAAACTACAACCCGCCTCCGCCGGGACGAGCCTGCGTCTCGCGACGCAGGAAGAGATCGCCGCCGATCCGTCCGTCAGTTATTTCAGCAAACAGGCGCAGGCGGGACGCTGGCTCGCCTTCCGCGCCGTGGGCGTGAGCGGGGCGACGAAAAACGCGCTCTCCCCCGACACGAACATCAAGGTCGTCGTCCCGCCCGGCACGCCCTCCGCCGAAGGCCCGCGCACGACCGTCAAAGAGCAGAGCTTCACCTTCAAGACTTACGGCGCGCTGCGCGTCATCGAAGCGGCCTGCGGCTACCAGCAGAGATGCTCGCCCTTCGACGAGTTGCGCCTCACGTTCAACAACCAACTCGACGAGTTGAGATTCAGCGCGGCGCAAGTCACGGTCAAGCCCGACATTCCGGGCGCGAAGATCGGCGTCCGCTACAACTCCATCTTCATCGAAGGCGCGAAGCGCAGCAACACGACCTACACCGTCACACTCGACCGCGCCATCTCCGATAATTTCAAACAGACGCTCACGGGCGAGAACGTCTTCACCTTCAAAGTCACGACCGCCGCGCCGCGTCTCTTCACCACCGGGCAGGGCTTCGCCGTGCTCGACCCTGCGGGCAGACGTGCCTTCAACGTCTACAGCATCAACTACCGGAAGCTCAGGGTCGCGCTCTACAAAGTCACGCCCGCCGACTGGCCGCAGTTTCGCCGCTACCAGGGCTGGCGCATGCGTCAGAACGAAGCGCAACCGCCGCCGGGGAAACTTGTCTTCGACGAAGTGGTTGAAGTCAAAGCCGCTGCCGACGAACTCGCCGAGACCTCGATTGATCTCTCGCCCGCACTGACGAACGGCTACGGGCAAGTTTTCGTACGGGTCGAACCCGCAGCTAACTCTGCGGGCATGAACCCGCGCGTTAATCCCGACCGTCAGAACTTCGTCGAAGCGTGGGTGCAGTCAACCGACATCGGGTTGGACGCTTTCGCGGACAAACGCGAGCTTGTCGCGTGGGCTAACTCGCTCATCGACGGAAAGCCGCTCGCGGGCGTCGAGATGTCTGTCTCGCCCGACGGCCTCGCGGGCACGACGGGCGCGGACGGCCTCGCGCGCCTCGCTTTCAAAACAGCGCCCGATGCGAAGCCGCAGCAGGGTGCGTTGCTCGTCGCGCGGCGCGGCGACGACATCGCGATCCTGCCGCAGTCTTACTACCCTCATTACT
>DASQNL010000047.1:0-5900 GCA_035644995.1 Pyrinomonadaceae bacterium
AATAGAAGAAGCAACGCAGGCTTTCTTCTATTGACGATTCGCGTGTGACGGCTTTTGTCTGTTCACGATTTACGCTTCACGATTTACTATGTACCCATGTCGCTGCTCGAAGTTTTACAACTCGTCGGCTACAGCATGGGCGCGGCCTTGACGTTGTGGATGAGCGTGCTGCTGTCGCGGCAGCGGCGCGCGCTGGAGCGTGTGGAACGCGTCCTGCTGGCTCTGGCGGTCGGCATCGGAATCTGGCACGCGAGCAATCTGCTGCTCACCCTGCGCGCCCTGCTCGGCCTCGACCCGCAGCACTGGTCGGGCGTGCTGCGCGTGGCCGACACTCTCGCCGTCACGAGCATCACGGTCTCTTACTCGCTGCTGCTCCACGTTCACCTACACCTCTGGGCGCGCGCCCAGACGCGCGACTTCACGCGCTTCGAGCGGGCGCGCGTCTGGATGTCTTACATCCCGACGATCTTTCTCTTTGTCGCCGTCCCGCGCCTCTGGTCGGGCGCCTACGCGCCGATGTTGGAGAAGTTGAACTTCTTCGTCCTGCCCTTCGGCGTCTGGGCGACTTATGTGCTCGCGCTCATCGCCGGGACTGACCTCTTGCTCGCGCGCGCTTCGCGTTCACACACCGAGCGACGCCTGATGCAAACGCTGGCCGCTTCGTTCGTCGGCATCGCCCTGCTGCTCTTGGCCGCCTACGCGCTCGGCGTCGGGCGCGGCACGGTTTCGGGTCATTACTTGCAGACCCTCGCCAACCTCGGCTCGCTGCTCCCCACCGCCCTCATCGCCTATCACATCTACCGCTATCGCTATCTCGAACTCATTATCAAGGAGAGCCTCGTCGTCGCCTCGTTCGCGGCGGTCGTGCTGGTCGTCTATCTCTACGGCATCCGCACGCTCGCGCTCTCGCTGACGGCGCGCTACAGCCTGCGCGCGAGCGCGGTCGAATCGCTGCTCGTGCTCGCCTTCGCGCTCGTCGTCGCTCCCTTGCGCGCGTGGCTCGACAAGCGTTTTCACAAACTCTTCGAGCGCGAAGCCTCCATCTACCGCGACGTGCTCGCGCGCATCGGCGCGCAGGCGGGAGGCTACAAGCAGTTGCCCGAACTGCTTCGCTTCATCGAAGAACGCACTTCACGCGAACTCGGCCTGCGCCGCGTTTACTTTTACGTGCGCCAACCTCAACCCTCCTTGTCCGTTGATGAAAGGGAGACGGCCGAGCCGCCTGCCGGCGGGCGCGTCGAATGGGAAGAAGTCGTCCTGGAGTTGGCGGCCGAAAGCGCGGGCGACGTGCTCGAAGAGGTAAAACCCCTGCGCGAGCACGGCTTCGAGATGGCCTATCTGTTAAGACGCGAGAACAAGTCGCTCGGCCTGATGTTCGTTGACGCCGCGCCGGATGCTTTGACGACGGACGTGCGGGCGGTGCTGGAAGTGCTGGCCGGGCAAGTCGCGCTCACGCTCGAAGACTATCGTTTGATCGAAGAGAACGTGCGGCTCGAACGACAACTCGCGCAGGGCGAACGTCTCGCCGCGCTAGGTCAAATGGCCGCCGCCGTGGCGCACGAAGTCAAGAACCCGCTCTCCGCCATCAAATCCATCGCGCAGGTGATGCGCGAAGACGAACGGCTCGCTACCGAGTACGCGCGCGATCTCGACCTCATCGTGGGCGAGACCGACCGCCTGAACCGCACCGTCACGCAGTTGCTCAACTTCGCGCGCCACGCGCCGCCCGCCGGTCAGCCCACCCACGCGGACGAACTCGCGCGCGGCGTCGTCGAACTTTTTCGCGCCGAGGCCGAAGGGAAAAATATTCACATCGAGTTGCGCTCCGCCGAGCATCAATTGCTCGACGGCGCGCAGGCTTCGGCCGTGCGCGACGCGCTCTCCAATCTGTTGTTGAACGCGCTACAGGCGACCCCTGCGGGCGGGCGCGTCTCGGTCGAAGTCGCGGCCGGGAACGGCGAACTGGTTTTCGCCGTGACGGACGGCGGCGCGGGCGTGCCCGCCGAATTACAGCGGCGCATCTGGGAACCTTTCTTCACCACGAAGCAGCGCGGCACGGGGCTGGGTCTCGCCATCGTGCGCAAGCGCATCGAAGACGCCGGAGGACGGGTGCGGCTCGCGCCGCGAACGAAGGGCGACAACCACACGGGCGCGCGTTTTGAACTACGGCTGCCGCACGCGGGCGCGGCGGCGGAAACTCTGGCCGCGCAGGTTTATTGAAAGAGGCGACGTTTGAAACTATGACGCAAAAAAGATCGGGCGATGCTGTGGTCAACGTGCTTATCGTTGACGATGAAGAGGCCGCGCGCTACGGCGTGCGCCGCGCCCTCGCGAGTCTCGGTTACGAGATCGCCGAGGCGGGCAGCGTGGGCGAAGCTCGCGCTCGGTTTGCGGAGGCCGCTCCCGACCTGCTGCTGCTCGATGTCAACCTGCCGGGGCAGAGCGGTCTGGAATTCCTGCGCGAATTGCACGAAGGGGAAGGCGCGCCGCGAGAGGCTCCGCTCGTCATCCTCATCACGGCGCACGGCTCGGAACGCATGGCCGTCGAAGCGATCAAGACGGGCGCGTATGACTATCTCTCGAAGCCGTTTGAAGTTGAAGACCTGCGACTCGTCGTCAAGAATGCCGTCGAGACGATCACGCTGCGGCGTGAGAATCGAGCTTTGCGCGCGTCGCTCGAACTCGAAGGGGCGCAGCGCGGCTCGCTCATCGGCGCGTCCGAATCCATGCGGCGCGTGCGTTCGCTCATCGAGAAAGTTTCCGAGACGGAGGCGACCGTGCTCGTGCGCGGCGAATCGGGGACGGGCAAGGAGTTGGTGGCGCGCGAACTTCACGAGCGCAGCACGGCGCGGCGGCGCGGCGCGTTCGTCGCCGTCAACTGCGCCGCGCTGCCTTCGGAGTTGATCGAGTCCGAACTGTTCGGACACGAGAAGGGGGCGTTTACGGGTGCGACCGCGCGGCGACAGGGAAAGTTTGAGCAGGCCGACGGCGGCACGCTCTTTCTCGACGAGATCGGCGACATGAGCACGAACGTGCAGGCCAAACTCTTGCGCGCGCTGGAGGAGCGGCGCATCGAACGCCTCGGCGGAGCGCAGTCCATCCCGGTCGATGTGCGCATCGTGAGCGCGACGCACCGCCCGCTCGAACAGGAGATCGAGCGGGGGAATTTCCGCGCCGACCTGTTTTATCGTCTCCGCGTCGTGACGGTTGACATCGCTCCGCTGCGCGAGCGTCGCGAAGACATTCCCGCGTTGGCCGAGTCGTTCATCCGCCTCGCCGCCGACAGGTACAAAATGCCTGTGCGCGCGATTGCCCCGGCGGCCATGCGTCTGCTCGTCGAATACGATTGGCCGGGCAACGTGCGCGAACTGCGCAACGCCGTCGAACGCGCGATGGTGCTCGCGGAAGGCGACGAACTGACGGCGCGCGACCTGCCCGAAGAGATACGCCCCGGCCGCGAGACGGCGAACAACGAGACTTCGCCGTCGCCGTCGGGCGAGAGCGCGGGCGGCGGCGATGATGTGCCCGTCCCGTTCACGGCGGATTTTCGCGCCGACCGGCGGGAGTTTGAGCGACGCTACATCACGCGCTGCCTCGAAGAGACGGGCGGCAACGTGACGCGCGCCGCCGCCATCCTCGGCATGCACCGTCAATCGCTGCAACACAAACTGCGCGAACTCGGCCTCGCCCGTCGCTACGTCGCCCTCGACGGCGACACCGCCGCCACCACCGCGCCGCCGGATAAATCCGACAACTGACGCAAAGTCAGAACCCAACCGCGACGGCGCGGAGCCGAGCGCCGAAGCAGCACAGCGGAAAGTCTTGCGGCTGAAAGCCTACGTGATTTCAGATTTCAGATTTCATATTTCAAATTTGAGATTTGAGATTTCACATTTCACATGTTTCAGATTTCAAATTTCAAATTTGAAATGGTAGACGCTTAAACCCTGTGCCTGCGCTGTGTCTGTGCTGTGTCTGCGCTGTGCCTGCGCTGTGCTTGCGCTGCTTCGCCGCGGAGTATGCTCTCTGCGTTTGCTCCGTTAATCCATGGAGGCTCTGCCGCGTGTAGCTTTAATCTCCTCTAGGTTCGGGATGGAACGCCGCTTGCAATGAAGCTCTCCGAATATCTGCGCGGTCGGGTCGCGGGGCGCGTTGGCGAGGGGGCGTGATGAAAAAAGTTTCTCTGAAGTTTCGCGGGCTCACATTCTTTTTCCTGTTGGCGCAACTGGGGGGGATGCATCTCCCGGCGCGAGCCATCGGCGTCGGTGAGTCGAATGAAGGGGCGGCGGTGCGCCACCTGATCATCTGTGTGGACGGCGTCTCTTTCTCGACCATCGAGGAGATGCGCGCCGCGGATCGCTTCCAACTCTTCCGCGCGCCGTCGCGGATGATCGCCCCGTTCCCCAGTCTCACCAATCTCGCGCTCGGTGAGATTTTGCAGCCCGCCGGCGCGAGCGAACCGCTCGGCTACGAAGACAACTACTTCGACACGACGAAGAACAAAATGCGCGGCGGCCTGCTCGACCGTTTTCGCGGCGGGCGTTTCATCAAAGGCACTTTTCGCGAACTCTTCGATTATCACCCTTCGGCCATCAAGAGCGGTCTGGGCTACGCCGCGCCGCCCGTCAGCACTTACCTCGAATCCCTGACCGACATCGTGCGTTTGAAGCAAAAGTTTCGCGCCTCGCGGGAGCCAGTTTTTTTCGCCTACACGGGCGCGAGCGATTCGCTGGCACACCTCGGCGGCGAACGTCTGCTCAAAAGTTTTCTCGTCCGGCTCGACGAGACGATCAAAGACATCGTCCGCGAGAGCGGCGGCCGCGTCGAGGTCACGATCTTTTCCGATCACGGCAACGACTTCAAAGGTTATCGCCGCGTCTCCCTGAAATCCGCGCTGCGGCGGGCTAATTTCAAATTGGACGACCGGATCAAGAATGAACGGAGCGTCGTGCTGCCGCAGTTCGGTTTGGTCGGCTGCGCCGTGATGTGGACGCGGGAGAGCAACGAGGAGCCGCTGGCGGCGGTCGTCTCGCGCGTGCGCGGAGTCGATTTCGCCGCGTATGAAAAAGACGGCGTGGTCTACGTTCGCAACGAACGGGGAATTGCCGCTTTGGAACGGCGCGGCGGCAGGTTTCGTTATCGCGCGATGCAGGGCGACCCGCTCGAACTTGCGTTGGTCGTGGAATCTTTGCGCGGGCAAGATAAAGTTGACCTTGAGAACTTCATCGCGGACGAAGATTGGTTCGCGGCGACGCTTGAGAGCGCGCGTCCCGATGTGGTGCGCCGTGTCTTTGAAGGCGCGAGCGAACGCGTGCAACATCGTGCCAACGTCCTCGTGAATTTTGCCGACGGCTACTATACCGGCAGCGCGTCGCTCGACGTGTTCGCCTTTCTGCAAGCGACGCACGGCAATCTCGGCGCACAGCAAAGTTTCGGTTTCGTGATGAGCAACGCGCGCGACCTGCCGTCGCACCTGCGCGCCCGCGACGTGTGGCGCGCGATAGGTTCTCCCGTCCTCAAAAAGAGCCTCGCGAGAACGGAGCAAGCGCAGAGCGATAGGTAGGTTCAAACGCCGCCCGTGTTAAGTTCAAACGTCGCCCGCGCCCTCATTCTTTCCTGACGCTGAAAAAAAGTGTGCGCCGACCGGAAGCACGAGTCGGCCGCGCCCCGGCTCGTCCGCGCGCCCGATTGCGCCCGCGCGAAGAATACCGTTAGACTTGGCGCGCTCGATCCGAACTCTGTTGCGCCCGACCCCGAACCAATTATGAAAGCACGTCTCGACGCGATCCTTCAGCGCGAACAGGCCTTATATCTCGACGAACTTCATCCGGCGAGCGAGAATCTGCTCGCCGAAATGGAGGCTTACGCGGCGGCCAACCGCGTGCCGATTGCCGACCGCG
>DASQNL010000048.1:0-35088 GCA_035644995.1 Pyrinomonadaceae bacterium
GCAGCGAAGAGTCTTCCGTCGAGCGGAACTGTATCCGCACGGTCTGCCCGGCGTAGGCCGAGAGGTTGTAATTGCCGCGCAGCACGTAGACTCCGGTCGTGCCGCTGTTCTGGTTGCTGAAAGTGGCAAGCGTCGAGAGCAGCGTGCCGGACGCGTTCCGCACTTCGATGAAGAGGCGGTCGTAGATGGCCGCGCCCGCCGCCTCGCCCGTGGTGATGTTCAACCAGAAGCTGAGGTTGGGCGATGAGCCGCCGGGGACGGTGATCTGCTCGTAGAGCGTGCCGGTGGTGCTGTTCACGCCTCCGAGAATCATGTAGGCCACGCCGCTGTGCGGGTATGCGCCGGTGCTGCGCGTAACTTGACCGCTCACCACCCAGGGAGTGATGCCGCTCTCGAAGCCGCCGTTGGTGATCAACTCCACGCCGCCGCCGGTCGCGCCCGCCTGCGTCACCGTGAAGGTTTGACCCGCGATGGTGAGCGTGCCGGTGCGCGAGGCCGTGCTCGTGTTGCCCGCGACGGAATAGCTGACCGTGCCGCCGCCCGTGCCGCTTGCGCCCGCCGTGATCGTGATGAAGGCGGCGTTGCTCACGGCCGTCCAGTTGCAGCCCGCCCCGGCCGTCACCGAAACGCTGCCCGTGCCGCCCGCCGACGCAATGCTCGCGCTCGTCGGGCTGATCGAGAAGGAACACGCGCCGCCGCAATCGGTGGGCATGTCCGTCGCGGCCGTGTGCGTCGTGCCGTCGTTGCCGACCGCCGAGACGCCCATGCCGTGGCGCGCGAAGACCGTCCAGATGGCGCAACGGTTCGCGCCGCCGTTCAAGTTCTGGTCGGATTGCAGGATGCCGTCGCGCGCGTTGAGGAACGACGGGCGCGAGGGCGTGAATTTCATGCCGTTTAAGACGATCCTGTCCGTGACGGACGCGCCGAGTTGGGTGCGCAAATCCCAGAGAGTGGCCGCCCACACCTCGCCGTCGCGGTGAACCTGACAACCGCCCGCGCACACGTCGGCGTATGAATCGTGAACCGTGTTGGCGGGCACGGTGTAGGCGGTGCGACGAATGCCGTTCACATTACCCGTGGCGTACTCGCCCACCGCGCCGTCGCCGCCGAGCGTGCAAGCCCAGTAGTCAGACCAGCCCTCGCCCATCGCGCCCGACTGCGTGCCGCCGAGGCCGCTGCCGTCGCCGATGAGGCGGTTCGAGATGCCGTGGCCGTATTCGTGGAAGACCACGTCGCCGTCCATCGAACTGTCGCGGTCGGGGGTGGCGGCCGTGAAGAGATATTGCTGCATGCGCGGGCGTTGGCCGTCGGGCGGCGTGGCGAAGTTCGCGTTGTTCGTGCCCGAACCGTCTTGCGCCTCGGCGCGCACGGAATCGGCGGCGAGACCGCCGCGCCCGTAGTTGTTCGTCTGAAAGTTGCCCGCCGACTCGGTGAAGCCGAGGCCGTAGGAGAAGTCGTGCATGACGTTGTTGAAGTAGAAGAGATTCGCCACGACGGCGGCCTGCTGCGTGCGCGGGTCGGCGGTGGTGGAGAAGGGGAAGGTGAAATCTTGCGTCGCGGAGGAGGCGTGGCCGTTGGACAGCCCGGTGGTGTTGTTGGCGTCGGGTGCGTTGTCTGCGTTCGTGTCGAGATAGGCCTCGGCGTTGTTGCCCGTGGTCACGGTGGAAGTTCCCATCCAACCGGCGGCGGTGTTGATGGCGGTGTCGCCGACGAAGGAGACGAGTTGGCGCGCCGGGTTCGCGGTCGGATGCTCCGTGTAAACGGTGCCCTGCGCCTCGAACACGTAGAGGTTGCGGCGGTAGAGCAGTTCGCCGCTGTGGGCGTCCACGAGAATCTCATACCACTCGTTCGAACCGATCTCGGCGAAGACGCGCCACGCGAGGCGCGCTTCATCGCCCACGCGCATGATGCTCAACTCGGAGAGAACTTCTTCATGGCTCGCCGAGAGCGGGTTGGCGAACGAAGCCCTCTCGCCCTTGGAGGAGCGGGCGGAAGTTTCCGCAAACGACCGGCTCACGGTGCGCCCGGCGTGCGCGAAGGCCGTGGCGATGCCCTGCGCTTCGTCGAGCGCGGGTTCGAGCGCGGCCTGCCGGCCGGAGACGAGAAAGCCTTCACGGACGGAGAGCACTTCGCCGTTCCGGTTAACGACCACTTGCACGTTGCCCTCGAAGACTTTGATCCCCTCGATGGTCTGCACGTAACCGAGGAACGACGTACCCTCGTCGTTGTCTTCCTTCTCCAGCTTCAATTCGGACACGGCCTCGCCGGTGAGCGAAAAGAGCGCGTCGTGGTTTTTCAGGAAACCGCGCGCAACCGTGTCTGCCGAGCCGGACTGCGGGGCGGAGAGCGTCGCGCCGTCAATAAAGATGTTTTTGATCGCGCCGGTTTCGTTGGCGACGGCGCGCAGGTTGTCGGCCTTCCCGGAGCCTAGTCTCGCGCGAAATGCGTCCACGGCGGTGGCGCGCGTGCGGAGCGCGGAATGTTGCGCCGCACCCTTCGCGGCGGCCACGGCCGTCGGCAAGTTAAGGTCGTAATCGGTGAATTCGGATTTGCCGACGAGGCGGATGTCGTAGTCGGGCAGCGTCTTGGCGCGCGGCTTGCCCGCGCCGCTACCCTTTTGCGGTGAGGCTTGGGTCGCGCCGGATTTCGTCAAGGGGATCATAGAGGCGACTGCGAGGACAAGACCCAACAATCCCAAAAGAAAACTCTTACGCATTGGTTTCTCCCTTTCATACTGACGGTTGCGGTGGGTAACTGATTTCAGTTGAGGCAAGGCAACGGGACTCCCGGCTGTAACCCTGAGCGGTCTGCGCCCCACATGTGAGCGAGCGTTCGCCGCGCCGGTTCGGACGGGTGAGAATTGCCCTGGAGGCGTTCTTTGATTCCGACTTTTAACGCTGGCGGGTTAAAACATGAGAGACGCGCCAACTCATCCCTTCTCCGGCCGTGCAACAGACATAGGGGCACAGCGACACCCTGACCGTTGCTCATCGAGCGTGGTTGATCGACAGTTACAATTGTTTATTCCTTCGTCGTGCGTTGCGCTCGCCGCGATGAGGCCGGTCGAGGTGTCGGCGACAGTTGATGCCGCCGGGGTCTTAGTGTGGCGTAGGGTAACAGAGTCGGGGCAGGTTGTTAATCTCACAATGCGACCCGGCGCGCGTCGTCAGCTGACGCGCCGCCCGGCGGCCGTCCCGCGAAAGTGTGATAGGCGCGGCGACTTCCGCTATACTGGCGACCGAACAAACTGCACATAATTTAGAGTTGATAGATTTATGACACGAGATCAGAGGGGCGCGTCTTTCCGCCGCGACGAGTTGTTTCGTCTCCTCGTCGAGAAGGTTGAAGACTTCGCCGTCTTCGCCATCGACCTCGACGGCACGGCGGCGAGCTGGAATCCCGGCGTCGGGAAACTGCTCGGCTACGACGAAGCCGACTTCATCGGCCTCGACTCTTGCGTTCTCTTCACGCCCGAAGACCTTGAGCGCGGCGAGTGTGAGCGCGAGATGCGCACGGCCGCCGCGCACGGTCGCGCCGAAGACCGCCGCTGGCACCTCCGCCGCGACGGCACGCGCTTCTGGGCGAACGGGCTGTTGATTGCGCTCCCGGACGACGCCGGAAATTTGCGTGGCTACGCGAAAATCCTCCGCGACGAAACGGCGCACAAGCAGATGGAAGACCGCCTGCGCGAGTCGGACGCGTTTGGCCGCAACATCCTCGAAAGCATCTCGGATGCCTTCTACACGCTCGACCGCGAGTGGCGATTCACTTATCTCAACCGGCGGTGCGAACCGCTGCTCGGACGCAAGCGCGAAGAGTTGCTCGGCAAGAACCTCTGGGAGGAGCTTCCCGAAGCGGCGGGTTCTGTTTTCCAAGAGCAGTTGCAACGCGCGTCGGCGGACGGCGAAGCCGTCACGTTTGAAACTTTCTCTTCGCGGCTTGAAATGTGGGTCGAGATACGCGCCTACCCTTCGCCCGCCGGTCTGTCGGTTTACCTCCACGACATCAGCAAACGCAAGCGCGCGGAGGCGACGCTGCGCGAGAGCCAGACGCGCCTCGCCCTGTCGTTGCAAGCCGGGCGCGCGGGCACGTTCGAGTGGAACATCCTGACCGATGCCAACGTCTGGTCGCCTGAGTTGGAAGCCCTCTACGGCGTCGCCGCCGGAACTTTCGAAGGAAACTTCGAGGCCTGGTCGAAGCGTGTCGTGCCGGAAGATGCGAAGGCGGTGGAGGCCGGGGTACGTCAGGCGATGGCCGAGCGACGCGAGGTGTACGACTACGAGTTTCGCGCCGTGCTGCCCGACAACTCCGTGCGCTGGCTCGCGGGTCGCGCCCGCTTCGAGTACGACCCGCGGAGCGGCCAACCCGTTCGCATGATCGGCATCAACGTTGATATAGACGACCGCAAGCGCGCCGAGGCCGAGCGCGACCGCCTGCTCGACAGCGAGCGCGCGGCGCGCGCCGAGGCCGAACGCGAGCGCGACTTCGTGCAACTCGTGCTCGACCACGCCCCGCTCGCCGTCGGCGTTCTGGAGGGCGCGGAGCACCGCTTCGCCCTCGTCAACCCCGACACGGAACGCTTGACCGGACTCAAGCGCGAACAGTTCATCGGCCGCCCGCACGCCGAAGTAGTACCCGAAGCGGACGAGGTGGTCGCCCCCATCCTCAAACGCGTCTACGAAACGGGCGCGAGCGAGACGCACGAGATCGCGGCCTTGATGCCGAACGGCGAGGAATCCCACCTGCGCGTGACGTGGACGCCCTTGCCCGGCGCGGACAGCCGCCCGCGCGCCGTGCTCTATCTCTCGCTCGACATCACCGGGCGCAAACAGGCCGAGACGCGGCTGCGCGACAGCGAGGAACGCTACCGCACCCTGTTCGCGTCGATTGACGAGGGTTTCTGCGTCATCGAAATGTTGTTCGATGACGCGGGACAGGTCGCCGATTATCGTTTCTTGGAGTTTAACCCGGCGTTTGAGAAGCTGACGGGCATCCCGTCCGATGCCGCCATGAGCGCCAAGACCGTCCGCGAACTGATCCCGAATCTCGAAGCGCACTGGTTCGAGATTTACGGGCGCGTCGCCGTGACGGGCGAACCCATCCGCTTCGTCAACGGGTCGGAGGCGATGCAAAGCTGGTTCGACGTTTACGCTTTCCGCGTCGGGATGCCGGAGGAGCGCAAAGTCGCCATCCTGTTCAACAACATCACCGAGCGGAGGCGCACCGAGCACGCGCTCGGCGAAAGTCAGGAACGCTTGCGCATAGCGATGGACGCCGCGCAAATCTATTCGTGGGAGATGAACCTGACGACGCGGCAAGTGGAGTGGTCGGGGAATCTCGAACGGGTCATCGGCTTCTCGCTGCCCGCCGATTTCAACAGCGTCGTAGACCTCATTCACCCGGAAGATCGCGAGCCGACCGTTCGTAAAATTTTAGCCGCCGTCGAGGGCGGTTATGTTTACGAGTCGGAGTTTCGTTTGGTGAACCCGACGAATGGTGAGGTCGTGTGGGTGCGCGGACAAGGGCTGCTCGCTCACGGCGCGGCCGACGGGCAGCCGCGTTTCGCGGGTATCACGCAAAACATCACCGGGCGTAAGCGCGCCGAGGATGAGCGCGAACGCTTGCTGAGCGAGGCGCAGGAAGCCAACCGTCTCAAAGACGAATTTCTCGCTACCCTCTCGCACGAACTGCGCACGCCCTTAACAGCCATCCTCGGCTGGTCGCGCCTCTTGCAGGCGAGCGACTTCGACGAAGCGGCGCGCACCCGCGCGCTGCGCACCATCGAGCGCAACGCCCAAGCGCAGACGCAACTGATCGACGACCTGCTCGATACCTCGCGGATCATCACCGGCAAATTGCGGCTCGACGTGCGCCCCGTCGATCTGGCGAGCGTCGTGACGGCCGCCGCCGAAACCGCGCGCCCCGCCGCCGCCGCCCGCGACATACGCCTCCAGACGCTCCTCGACCCGCAGGCCGGCCCCATCTCCGGCGACCCCGACCGCTTGCAGCAAGTGGTCTGGAACTTACTCTCCAACGCCATCAAGTTCACGCCGAAGGGCGGGCGCGTGCAGGTCAGGTTGGAACGCGTTGACTCGCACGTCGAGGTGACGGTGGCGGACACCGGGCGCGGCATCGCCGCCGAATTTCTACCGCACGTCTTCGACCGCTTTCGTCAGGCCGACCAGACGACGACGCGCACGCACGGCGGACTCGGACTGGGTCTGGCAATCGTGCGGCAGTTGGTCGAACTGCATGGCGGCTCGGTTCAGGTCGAGAGCGCGGGCGAGGGGCGGGGAACGAGTTTCACCGTCAGCCTGCCGCTGCTGTCGCTGCGCCGGGAGTCTTCCGCCGCCGACGAATGGCGCACACACCCGCCCGCGCGCGAAGCGGAGGAACTCGAATGTCCGCCCGAACTCGCGGGTCTGAGCGTGCTCGTCGTTGACGACGAACCGGATACACGCGAATTGCTCGCGGCCGTGCTCACTTCTTGCGGCGCGCAAGTGAGCTTGGCGGCGACGGCGGCGGAAGCCTTCGAGCAGATCGAGCGTAACCGCCCGGACGTGCTCATCACGGACATCGGGATGCCGGACGAGGACGGCTATTCGCTGCTGTCGCGAATCCGTCAGCTCCCGCCGGAGCGCGGCGGGACGATACCGGCGGCGGCTCTGACGGCCTACGCCAGAGCCGAAGATCGGGTGCGCGCGCTGCGCTCCGGTTTCCAGATGCACGTGCCGAAGCCGGTCGAACCGGCGGAACTGATCACGGTCGTCGCCAATCTCGCCGGGCGCATCGGCCGCTCGCAGTGAATTTCGGAATCAACGTAAGTGCGGTTAAGCGATAGTTAGGAGAACTGAACGCCGGGACGCCGGGGATGCCGAGGAAGCGCGGAGGTATCAGGGCGACGTTCTCAAATTTGAACTTTCGCATAGATTTCTCCCGGCCTCTTTCGCGAGCCCCGCGTGGCGAAGGCTTGCGATGTGGAGTACGTCTCGGCGAGCGGTCTTATTCGAGCCTGAGATGTTTGGTCTACTCCGCTATTGAGGCAAGCGGGTTGAAATTCAACACGGGTTGATTTATTAGTGAATGAGGTTTTTGAAACTTTCGCGGGCGAGAGGATGCCGGAGATGACGTGGATTAAAACCGTGCCGATGTCGGAGGCCGACGAAAAACTGCGCCGTGCGCTGGAAGCGCAGCGCGAACTCTACCCGGTTGAATATGCCGTGCCGGTACACCCCACGCCCGACGGCGAATCATCCGGCATCGTCGCCTCACACAGCCTGATTCCCGATGCGCTCTACCATGCCTTCGCCACCTTCGGCGTGTTGATGTCGCCCGAACTGCCGCTCACGCGGGCGCAGCACGAGATGATCACGACCGTGGTGTCGGCCGCCAACCGTTGCCATTATTGAATCGAGTCGCACGCAGAGTTTCTGCGTCGGGTTACGCTGGATGAAGCATTGGTCGCGGCCTTGCGCGAAGACTACAGAGCCGCCCCCATCTCGGAGCAAGACCGTGCGATGCTCGACTTCGTGGCGCAATTAACGCGCGACGCCACCCGCATCACGCCCGCCGACCACGCGCGCCTGCGCTCCGTCGGCTTCGACGACCGGGGCATTCTCCAGATCACGCTCATCGCTTCGTGGTTCAACTACATCAACCGCGTGGCCGATGCGCTCGGCGTGGGTCGAAGTTGAGTCGGCGTGATAGGCAGGCCGGGTTGATCTCGATAAGGCATGATCGAAGCCGGCTTCGCGCCCGTTCAACGTCTGCGGGGCGGGTCGGCTTTGGGGTAAGAGCCGGCGGGCGTGAACTTCACCAGACGGAGCCGGTTGTTCACCCACTCGTAATAATAGATTCCGCTCGCCCCATGTCGCTCCTCGCCCGCCCGGCCGATGTTCGGACGCCCCAGCCCGCGCAAGAGCCTGCTGTGCGGGCGGAACGTCCAGAGGTCTTCGCCCTCCGGCGGGTCGTAATCCCCGATGATGCTCGTCCACCCGTGCAACTCTTTCGGGAAATAGACGCGGCCGGTGCGCGCGTCGATGATCGCTCCAATCGAACAGCCCGTGCCGCAACCGGCCGACGCGAGCGTGTAATGTCCGGCGAAGTTGACGCCCTCTTCCCTGCGATGTTGACGGAGCATCGTCCGGTATTTGCGCGCCAGCGGGTGGCTGCGCAGATCGAGCGGCGCGACCGGCTCGCGGCTGACGGTCGCCGCGTAATCCTCTAAACGCGGCGCATCCGTCTCCTGCGCCCACGCCCGCGACGGGTTAACCGCGACCGCGAGCGCGAGACACGCGACTGTGAAATAAAGCGTCTTCATAGAGTGTTTCGGAGCGGCTTAGACATTCAAGGCGCGACGGCGCGAAAATACGACGGAGATCAAACTGCGCGCCGTCGAGCGTCGGCGATAGTATTCAATCAAAGCGAAGGCTGCGTTCGGCACGGCCGGAACGGGGCGGTTGCGGCTCATGCTTGCCGTATCCTATGGCCGCTCACGCGCGCGGCGCAACTTCGGGCGTCGCGCCTGACGAAAGCGCGGGACAGCCTGCAAGTTTCTCCCTGAGATATTCGTAGAGCGGACGCTCCAACACCTCGCCCCGCTCGCAGAGTTGTTCGAGCAACTGTCGGCGGGAGAACTCGCCGCCGCGCGCCAGCACGGGCGAACCCAGATCGCACACGGAGGCTTCCGCCGCCACATGGTCGAGAGAGTAGCCCGCGTTTTCCGTGAAGGTGAGGGCGAGTTCGTCCGGTGTGTCTTTGTCGAAGCAGAGTTGGAAGCCGAGGATGCGCCCGCCCGCGTCATACCACACGAACAAGTCGAGCCGTTCGTCGTTGAACCACCGACGCGCGCCCTGACCGGCAATCTCTTTGACGTTCCTAATCTCTCGCAGCATGTGACGACCCGGCTTTTCTCTTCCGAACACCTCGCCCGCCCGTCGCCGCTCGCCCGCTCGCGGCGCAGGAACTATAACGATAGAGGCGCGTTTGTCGCCACAAAAAAATAACCGGGCGGCGGGCGCGCAGAAAGGCGCGACGGGCGGGCGCGCCCACGTCGAAACGGCGTCGGGAGTCTAAAAATATTCGAGGCGTTCTGTATAATGCATGCCCCAGGTTTTATCAGCCGGTCATACTTGGAGTTTATTCGCCGGGCGACGTTACGGCTTGCCGCCGCGTCGTGACCGGAGGGGCGAACTCCGGGAGGAGAAGAGGAGATGACATCACGACCTCCGGCGAACGAAGCGGCGCGGCTCGAAGTCCTGCACCAGTTTGAAGTGCTCGACACCGACCCCGAACAAACTTTCGACGACATCACGCGCCTCGCCGCCTACATCTGCCACACGCCCATTGCGATCATCACGCTCGTCGATGCGCACCGGCAGTGGTTCAAGTCGCGGCTCGGGCTTTCATTTTCCGAAACCGCGCGCGACATTTCATTCTGCGCCCACGCGATCAAACAACCCGGCCCGCTCGTCGTCCGCGACGCTTTGGACGACGAGCGTTTCAGAGACAACCCGCTCGTCAGGGCTGACCCTTACATCAGGTTCTACGCCGGTTCGCCGCTCACCACGGTCGAAGGGTTCAGCCTCGGCACGCTCTGCGTGATCGACCGCTACCCGCGCGAGATCACGCCCGAACAGATGGCCGCCCTGCGCGTGCTCAGCCAACAGGTGATGACGCAACTCGAACTCCGACGCACGATCAAACATCTGACGCGCTCCGTGAACAATGCCAAGACCCGCGTGAACGAATTAGAGCAGCGTTTGCAGCAAGAGGGATAGGGTCGGGCGCAAGATGCCTGACCCGCGCGCCCTTCAAGTGGTAAAATTTCGACGGTCTTGAGCAGTAGCCCCTGAATCTTCCGCAGCACAGGTCTGTTTGCCTGTCGCGTCATCATCCGCTGCGCCGCGTTGGCCTAATCTTTCATGCAGACTGTGACCGATACTCCGCGTGCGACTCACCGCGCGACTCAAGACCGGCAAAGATTGTTGCCGGCGGCGGACAACGCTTTCCGCCTGTTGGGGTTGTCCTGTCACGCTTCGCAGAGCGAGATTTACGCGGCGGCCTCCTCCCTTCGCCGCGCGATCAAGCTGGGCGTGGTAAAGCCGCCCGCGCACCATCTCGCCTGGCTCGGTTCGCTCAACCGGACGGAGAACGGCGTGCGCGATGCCTTGAGCCGCCTGACCGTTCCCGCGCAGCGAATTTACGAACGCCTCTTCTGGTTCTTCGACCCGCAAGCGGCGGCGGCGACGGCGACCGGCGCGCTCAGTGCGGCGTCGCTGCAAGCCTCAATTGCCCACCTGCGAAGCGGAGAGAACGCTTGCGCGCTCCACGACATCGCCCTTCTTTCGCTCGCCGCGATGCTCCGGCTCGACCCCGCGCTCGAACTCGCGGACGACTGGCGGCGCACTTACGCGCTTTGGAAAGAGTTGATCGAAGGGAAGGAGTTCTGGTCGCAGTTGATGGCCGCCGATCTCAAAGGCGACTTCGAACAGGCGACGACCTTCGCCGAGATCGGCGACTTGCGCGGGCGTGCGTGGCGACTCGTCACCGCGCCGCTCGCGGACGTGGCGCAGGATGCCATCATGTGCGAAGACCGCGCGCTGGCAAGGCGCGCGCTGGGCGTGTTGCGCGGGTCGGGTTTGCCTCAGGCGTTGGCCGATGAACACGAGCATGAGATTCTGGGGACGCTCGAAGATGAGTTTGAGGTGTCGCTCCACGTAGCATTCAGCAGCTATCGCCACGAGGTTAAAAGCGTACAGAACGTCGCCGAGAGAAGAGAGACGTGCTGGCGCGCCTACGGGAAGTTTAACGAGCAGGTCAAACCCGCGCTCAAAAGAATCTACGAGTTGGCCGGGGCTGATAGTCCGGTCGCGCGTCGCGTTTTCGCCACGGCGGCCGACGCTCTGGACGAGTTGGCCGACGGCTTCGAGACCGGGTTCGATAACGAGTCGAGGTTGAAGATGCTGCGCCGTGCGTGGCAACTCGCGCCGCCCGACAGCGCGTCGCTCCTGCTCATCGAGGAACACCTCGCCGAGGCGGGTGAGGCGGGCGGGCGGCAGCCCAAGACCGACGCCGACTATGCGCGCCAAGTGAGCCTGGCCTTGCGCGAGCCAATCGCGCCGCCGGATTTGTTCACGGCATATATTCAAAAGGAGGAAGCGGAGAAGAAGTTGGATCGGTGGGGCAAGGGGGCGTCGAAATTTATCTTCTTGATGATGATCGCGGTCTTTGTCGGCAAATGTTTCAGCAGCCTGCCCGGCTCGCGCCGCACGCCTCTCTATCCGCCCGTGAACCTCAACGTCGCCATGCCCCGGTTCACACCGATGCCGACGCCGGAATTCAAATTATCGTCCTTTGTGGATCACGTCACCGTCGAAGAATTGCAAGCAAAGTTGAAGGCCAAGACGGTGACGCTGCTGCACGTCGGCGCGAAAGGTGAGTATGATACGGGGCACATTCCGGGCGCGCTCTCGATGCCCGAAGCGGAGTTGGCCGCCCGCGCCAAACGCCTGCCGAAGCGTCGGCCGGTCGTTCTCTATTGTCATTGCGATGAGCAGGAAGCGAGCGCGCGCGCGGCCTTCGATTTGCGCCTGCTGGGCTTTGAAAACGTCGCCGTGCTCGAAGGCGGCTATCGCGCGTGGCTCGATGCCGGTCTGCCGGTCGAACCGCCGGGGCGCGGGTTGGTCAGGTACGGAAGCGAAAATTAAATTGCACGCGTTTGGGTCTGAGTGTGACCGTCGCGCAAACCTCGATTGATGACTAACGAAGAACTTCCCGATCAACTCGACGTGCCGCTCGCTTCCCTGATCGAGCTGACGCTCGAAGGTTGGCGGCTGGACAGTTGGCTCGCCGCGCAGCCGCCGGATCAAGTCGCCTCGAAACTGCGACACGTGGCGCGCCGCCTGCAAAAGTTTTTGCGCGAGCGTGAATTGAGCGCGCTCGATTTGACGGGCAGGCGTTATGAACCGGGCATGTCGGTAGAAGTGCTCGAAGCCTTCGACGACGAGCGGCTCGGCGCGCACGAACGCTTGATCGACGAGATGGTGGAGCCGGTTATTTTGTGGCGCGGGCGCGTGGTGAAATACGGGCGGGTCGTCATCCGGCGAGGCGGCGGGGGAACGCCCGCGCCGAAAAGTTGAATTATTCGAGCGGTGCCCGGCGCGGCCGGTTTTGTGTGAAACGGGGCGATTAGTTTTGTTCGGCGTGGGGTGTGCATGAGCGCATATATTAACTACGGCATAGATTTGGGCACGACGAATTCCTGCATCGTGCGGCTCGACGGCGACGAGTTCAAGATCATGCAGAACGCGGATCAGATGAACGTCACGCCGTCGGTGGTGCGGGTGCTCAGGTCGGGGAGCGTGATGGTGGGGCGTCGCGCCCACAACGCCATCGCGGAAGACGGCGACAACGTGGCGGCCGAGTTCAAGCGACTGATGGGACAAAAGCATCAACACCGGTTTCCGTCCTCCGGGCGCGCCATGTCGCCGGAAGAACTCTCGGCGGAAGTCTTGAAGTCGCTCCTCGGCGATGCGCGGCGCAGGCAGCCGGAAGGCGAGGGAGACATCTCGGCCGCCGTCATCACCGTGCCCGCCGCCTTCACCGCGCTGCAATGCGAAGCGACGGCGCGCGCCGCCCGCCTCGCCGGACTCGCCGAGCACCCGCTGCTTCAGGAGCCTATTGCCGCCGCCCTCGCCTACGGCGCGCGGCCGGGTAGCCAGGATCAACGTTGGCTCGTCTACGATCTCGGCGGCGGCACGCTCGACATCGCCGTCGTCTCCACGCGCGAGGGGCGTCTGAGCGTGCTCGAACATCGCGGCGACAACCATCTCGGCGGCAAGGATATTGATCGTCTCATCGCGCAAAAAATCTTCCTGCCGCATCTCGCCGCGCAATTTTCTTTGCCCGGCGCGCCAGAGGCCGGGAGGCGACTCCTGCGCCAACTCACTTTGATCGCCGAGTATGCCAAGATCGAACTCTCCACGACGGACGAAACCATCGTCACCCTCATCGATCTCGGCGCGGACGCCGAAGGCCGTCTCATCGAAGCCGAACTCTCGCTCCGCCGCGCCGAGATCGAGGCGGAGATCGCACCGCTCGTCGCGCGCTCCCTGCAACTGGCTGAGGACGCGCTCGCCGCCGCGCGCGTGAAGGGAACAGACCTGGATCGCGTGCTGCTCGTCGGCGGCCCCACGCAAATGCCTTACGTGCGCCGCAGCCTCGGCGACGCCCTCGGCGCGAGAGTGGATTATTCGCTCGACCCGATGACGGTCGTGGCGCACGGCGCGGCCATCTATGGCGCGACGGTGGAGCGCGCGGCAGGCGCGTCGCGCGTCGCGGCGGCGGCGACGGATAAGTTGTCGGTGCGTCTCGCTTATGATCCGGTCAGCGCGTCGCTCGAAGCGGCGGTCGCGGGGAAGATTGGCGGCGCGCGCGCGGGCGAGGCGCGAGAGGTGAAACTCGACACCGACGACAATTTTTGGACGAGCGGCTGGCACGCCCTGAGCGACAACTACTTCGAGATTCCGCTCGTCTTGCAGGAAGGGAAGAACAATAAGTTTCTGTTGAGCGTGCGCGATGCGGAGGGTCGCGCGCTCTCGATAGAACCGTCGGAGTTTTCCGTCCGGCACGGTTTGATGATCAGCGCGCCGCCGCTGCCGCACACCATCTCGGTCGAACTCGTGCGGCCGGACGGCACGATTGAACTCAGCCCCGTGTTCCCGCGTCGCACCCTGCTGCCCGCCGAAAAGACCCTCTCTTATCGCGCCGCGTCAACGCTTCGACCGAGCGACGCCGAAACCTCTCTGGCGATCAAACTCTGGGAAGGCGAAGCGCAGGGCGAGCCGCAGGCCAACCACTGGGTCGGCAACATGCACATCTGGAACAGCCACATCCGCCGCCCCATCCCCGAAGGCGCGGAGATTCAGTTGCACGTCAAGATCGACGCCTCGCGTCTCATCACGGTGGAAGTTTTCGTCCCGCACCTCAACGCGACTTTCAGCGAGCGCGTGTACATCCCGCAAGATGAAGAACCCGATTATCTCAAGCTGTGGGAAAGCGTGCCCGCCGAGATCGAATCTTACCTGCTGCGCCTGAGCCTGCTCGAAGGCCAACTTCTCATCACCGACTCCCTGAGCGGCGAGGCCGAGAGTTTCGATTTCCCGGAAGTGCTCTACGAACCCGGCGAACTCGCGTCTGCATCTTTGACGAGCGGGGCGTTGAAACAAACGTCCACGCCCGCCGACGACCATAGCCCGCAGGCGGAAATTGATCGAATGCGACGCGAACTGGAAGACCTGGACATCGAGATCACCTTGCAGCGAAACGGCGGGATGTCGCCCGACGCCGACGCGGCGAAAGGCATCGTCGAGCGAGCGCGTGAGATACGCGTCAGGCTGGCGAATCTCGAAAGGCGCACCGGGGGGAGCGCGAAAACGTCGCGCGCGGCCGAGGCTGCGACGCTCGCCTCCGAGACGCGCGAATACGTGGAGAACTACGGCACGGAATCGCAGAAGGTGCGCTTCGCCGCGCTGGCGCGCGAACTGGAGCGCGCGTTGGCGCGCGACGATGCGCGCGGGGTGCAAAAACTAAAGGGTGCGCTCAAAAGTTTACGCGGGCAGATTCTTTACGCGCAGGAGTGGTTCTGGCGCGAGTGGTTCGAATATTTCCAGCGGCCGGGACGCGCCTTCGTGAGCCACGAGGAGGCGGCGCAGTGGATCGCGCAAGGGACGGAGGCGACGCAAACCGGCAATCAGGCCAAGCTCGAAGAGGCCGTGCGGCGTTTGTGGAAACTCGAACCCGTCTCCGAGACGGCGGCGGATAAGGAACGCTTCGTGCGTCCCGGCTTAAAATTGTAGCGCGGCGGGGCGGCGGGCGCGGAGGCAACGATTTACCATCGCGGCGCGAACCGTGGCGCGCGGCGCATGAGTTATAAGTATTCCGTACAACGGAAAGGAAACCTGTTAATTGATGAATGAGAACAGACTTCGTTGGCGGCGAACGATAGGACACGCGCTCGTCTGGTTTGGCGCGCTTCTCTTCGCCGCCTGCTCCGCGCCCGCGGACAACGCGCCCGCGCCGACCTCAAACAGCAAGCCCAGTCCCGAACTCTTGCAGCAGGCCGATCAAAGTTACGCACAGCGCGAAGACCTGGCGCGCGTCCGCGAAGGGTTGGAGACGCTGCGCCGCGCCCGCGCCGTTGATTACGCCGACTTCGATGCGGCGTGGCGAGCCGCCCGTCTCAACTACACGCTCGGCGATAAAACTACGGACGCCGCCGAACGCGAGAAGGCTTTCCGCGAAGGCATCGAGGCCGGTGAGACGGCCGTGCGGGCTGAGCCGCAGCGGGTGGAAGGTCATTTCTGGCTGGGCGCGAATCAGGGCGGCTATGCACAATCGCGGGGGCCGCTCTACGGACTCTCGGCGGCCGAAGGATTGCGCCGGGAGATGGAAACCGTGCTCAAACTCGACGAGGGCTTTCAAGGCGGAAGCGCGTTCATGGTGCTTGGGCGTCTCGATCTCGAATTGCCCGCGATGCTCGGCGGCGACCCCAAGCGCGCCGTCGAAACGTTGGAGCGGGGCATGAAGTACGGCGAACGGAACGCGCTCTACCGCCTGCGTCTCGCGGAGGCTTATCTCAGGAACAAGCGCATTGACGACGCCCGCAAGCAGATCAACTTCATTCTCAATATGACCCCCCATCCCGCCTTCGTCCCCGAACATCAAGAGGCCGTCACGAAGGCGAAGGAGCTACTGGATAAAAGATTCTGACGCTGAAAAACGCCGAACGCGGAACTGAAAACAACTTGCCTTCACTTCCGCGCTCCGCGTTCGGCGTTCCGCGTTCCGGCAATTCAGCGTGCGGGTTCGATCCGCAGCCACTCGAATTTCCCGGCCGCGCCCGCCGCGCCGCCTGCGGTGAGCGCGACGCGCACGTAGCCGAGATGCGTGCCGTCAACTTCGTCGCCGAGCGGCGTCCACGCTTTCCCGTCAACGCTGTAGGCGAAGCGATAAAGCGCGCCGTCTTTCGCCGTCATCCTGAGAGAGACGGCGTCCCCCGCCGCCTTCGCCGTGGCAATGGTGCGCCGCCCTTTGTTCTCCATCCGCCACACCTTGATCTCACCGCCGCCCGCCGCGATGCCTAACGCGTTCTCTTGACCGCCGTAGGCCGACAGCCCCGCCGACGCCCCGCGCGTCTGCCCGGCGAGATTGACGCCGGTGGTCGCCGTGTAGTTGCCGCCGGGCGCGCGTTGCGTGATGAGCGCGGCGAGAGCGTCTTTTGCATTCTTGTCCGCCGCGGAGAGAGCGAGTCGGCCGCCGCGCTCCGGCTCGACGGCAATCGCGGGCACGCTCCATTGCGGCCACTGCCAACTCGCCCCAATCGAGGGCGCGTCGAACTCGTCGTAGAAAGAATCTTGACTGAAGACGACGCCCCCGACGGGCGGCCGCGCCGCCGTCGTGCTCGGCCCTCGCCCGTCGTTGATCGTAGGCCAGCCGTTCGCTTCCCATTTAACTTCGTCGAGCAACGCCTCGCGCCCGATGTGGAAGGCCGTGTCCGACTTCCGGTAGGCGTGATAGAGCAGGTAATCCTTCCCCTGTTTGTTCGTCACGATGCTGCCGTGGCCGGGACACTGCCAGGCGTTGTTTTCGGCGAGAATGGGATTTGCCGGATTCTTCTCCCACGGGCCGAGGAGTTTGCGCGCGCGCGCCACGCCGAGCGCGTAGTCGCAGCGGCGGCCGCAACATGCGTTGCCCGAATAGAACATGTAGAACCACTCGCCGCGCCGCACGACGAACGAGCCTTCGACCACGCCGCCTTCCCACGTCGCCGGGTTGTTGCGAAACAATTCCTTGCGGGCGCCGACGAGCTTCGTGCCGTCGGCCGAAAGTTTCTGCGCCCAGAGCGGCGTCGGCAGGCCGCGACTGTTGCCGTCTTCCTTCCAGAGCAGGTACAAATCGCCGTTCTCGTCGGCGGTCGCCACGGCGTCAATCGAGCCGATCTCCTGACAGACGAGCCGCCCGTGATCCGTGTACGGCCCCTGCGGCGCGGACGCGCTCGCCACGGCCACGCAGAGCGGGCCGTTCTTCATGCGCGCCGTGTAATAGACGTAGAAACGATTGCCGAACTGCTGCAACTCCGGCGCCCAGAAATTTCTCGCCGCCCACGCCGGGCGGGTCTGGAAAACCGCCCCCTTCGCTTCCCAATGGACGAGGTCGCGCGAGTGCATGATGAGAAAGATGGGCGACCATTCGCCGGAGGTGGCCGTCGTCCAGTAGTCGTCGCCGGTGCGAATGACGGACGGGTCTGGAAAGTCGCCCGCGATGACCGGATTGGTATAGGTCGCGCGCTTCTGCTGCGCGGGCGCGGCGGCGCAGCAGAGGCACAGCAGCACGGCGACCAGCCCCGTGCGGCGCAAGCGTGCGAGCGTCATTTTCTTCGACATGATTTATTACCAGCGATGATATGCGGGATGGCCGGGTTTGACGGCGACGAAAGTGCCGCGCCCCGTGGCGCAAACTTTACCGCCCGCCACGAGTTCCGCTTCGACCGTGGCGCGATCTTCTTTCGCTTCCACCACGCGCGCCGTGAGCCGGACGGGCGCGCCGCTCGGCGTCGGGCGCAGGAGCTTGACGGAGTATTCGGCCGTGACGGTGCAGGGCGGCGACTCCGCCCCCGCGCGCCGCATCAGGTGCCACGCGGCCGTCCAGTTGGCATGACAGTCGATGAGCGAGCCGATGATGCCGCCGTTCAACATGCCGGGGAACGCCTCGTGGTGTGGCTGCGGTTGCCATTCACAGACCGCCTCGTCGTCGCCGCGCGCGAAACTGTGTATGCGCAAGCCCTGCTCGTTGGCCGGGCCGCACCCGTAGCAAGCCAGCCCCGGCGCGTATCTTTCCTGTAGACTCGGTTCGTCAGTCATTCCGGTTTGTTCCTCTGTGATTCATCCGCGCCCGGCGGTGTTTGCGGCGATGAAGGCTGTGCCGCCCGACCGCCGACAGCCGCGCTTCGTCGCACAACTTTTCGGCTCGTGCAACAGCGGCGTGCTTTGTGATAATGATATAGCAGCAATTCGCAAATTCACACAAAGCGACTTATGAAAAAACTTCTTAACTCAAGCCTCGCGCTCTGCGCCACACTTTTTTTAGCCGCGCCCGCGCCCGCGCAAAATCGCACGGCTCAACCCGCGCCGAAAACCGCGCCGAAAACCGCGCCGAAAAAAGGCGCGACATCGACGCAAGGCAAACCCGCGCCGCCTGCGACGCCGACCCCCGCGCCGACCCCGACGCCCGCGCCGACGCCCGCACCCGAACCTTTCGACACAGCCACGGTGAAGCAGATGGCCGCGCAATGCGTGAGGCTTGAAACCGAATCGGGCACAATCGAAATGAAGATGCTGCCGGAGGTTGCGCCCGAAACCGTCCGCAATTTTCTGAACCTCGCGGCCACGGGCGCATACGACACGACGACCTTCAGCCGCGTCGTCCGGAATTTCGTCATACAGGGCGGCAACCTCTCGACGCGCGAAACGCTCTCGCCCGCTCTCGCCGCGCGTGCGCGGCGCACGGTGCGCGACGAGCCGAATCCGATCAAGCACACGCGCGGCGTCGTCTCGATGGCGCGTTCCGACCGCGCGAACAGCGCGACCACGAATTTCTTCATCCTCGTGGGCAATGCGTCTCATCTGGACGGCACGTTCGCCGCCTTCGGGCGCATCACGAAGGGCTTGGACGTGGTTGACGCCATCAACAAGGCCGCGCTGGAAGGCGAAACGCCCCTCACGCCCGTGCGCATCGGGAGCGCGGCCGTCTTCACGTGCGCCGCGGGTTCGACCGCGCCGCCGGCAGACCCGACACCGTAAAATTTCGCGGCACAGTGGCCGCTCGCGTTCGTCAAACATTTCGCCGCCGTTAAGTCAGGAGAAAGTGAGTTTAGTTATGAGCAGCGCACCCAATAAAGTTATCTATTCGATGATCGGGGTCAGCAAGTTTTACGATAAGAAACCCGTCCTCAAAGACATTTACCTCTCTTATTTCTACGGCGCGAAGATCGGCGTCATCGGCCTGAACGGGTCGGGCAAGAGTTCGCTGCTGCGCATCCTTGCCGGGACGGACAAAGAGTTCAACGGCGAGACGGTGCTCTCGCCCGGCCACACCGTCGGCTTTCTCGAACAGGAGCCGCGCCTCGACGAGACGAAGACCGTGCGCGAGATCGTCGAACAGGGTGTGCAGGCGACCGTCGATCTGTTGAAGGAGTACGAAGAGATCAACGAGAAGTTTTCCGAGTCGATGTCGGACGACGAGATGACCGCGCTCCTCGAACGACAGGGCGCGGTGCAGGAGAAACTCGACGCCGCCGACGCCTGGGATTTGGACTCGCGCCTCGAACTCGCGATGGACGCCCTGCGCTGCCCGCCGCCGGAAACACCCGTCAACATTCTGTCGGGCGGTGAGAAACGCCGCGTCGCCCTCTGCCGCCTGCTGCTGCAACAGCCCGACATCCTGCTCCTCGATGAACCGACCAACCACTTGGACGCCGAATCCGTCAGTTGGCTCGAACAACACTTGCAGAAGTATCCGGGCACGGTCATCGCCGTCACGCACGACCGCTATTTTCTCGACAACGTGGCCGGTTGGATTCTCGAACTCGACCGCGGCCAGGGCATCCCGTGGCAGGGCAATTATTCTTCGTGGCTCGAACAAAAAGGGCAGCGGCTCGCCGTGGAAGAGAAACAGGAATCGGAGCGGCAGAAGACTTTGCAGCGTGAGTTGGAATGGATCAGGATGTCGCCGAAAGGGCGGCAAGCGAAGTCGAAGGCGCGCATCAATTCATACGAGGCTCTGGCGAGCCAGGAGCGGCAGGGGCGCGCCTCGGAGTTGGAGATTTACATTCCGCCGGGGCCGCGCCTCGGCGACATCGTGATTCAGGCCGAGCACGTTTCGAAAGCCTTCGGCGAACGCCTGCTGGTTGACGACCTGACATTCTCGCTGCCGCCGGGCGGCATTGTCGGCATCATCGGCCCGAACGGCGCGGGGAAAACCACCCTCTTCCGCATGATCACCAAACAGGAAGAACCCGACGGCGGCAGCTTCCGCATCGGCGAAACCGTCAAACTCGCCTACGTGGATCAGAGCCGCGATGCGCTCGCCGCCGACAAGACGATCTGGGAAGTGATCTCCGACGGCCTCGACATCGTCATGCTCGGCACGCGACAGGTGAACTCGCGCGCCTACGTGGCGCGCTTCAACTTCAACGGGGGCGACCAACAGAAGAAGGTCGGCTCGCTCTCCGGCGGCGAGCGCAACCGCGTCCACCTGGCGAAGATGTTGAAGCAGGAGGCGAACGTGCTTTTGCTCGACGAGCCGACGAACGACCTCGACGTGAACACGATGCGCGCGCTCGAAGAGGCTCTGGAAAACTTCGCCGGTTGCGCCGTCGTCATCAGCCACGACCGCTGGTTTCTCGACCGCATTGCCACGCACATCCTCGCCTTCGAGGGCGAGAGCAAAGTCTACTGGTTCGAGGGCAACTATTCGGAGTATGAAGCCGACCGGCGCGCGCGGCTCGGCGCGGCCGCAGATCAACCGCACCGCATCAAGTATCGCCAGTTGACGCGCGGGTGAGAAGGATGAAGAAACGCGCGCGGCGTGTGATCAAAGCGGGGTGCTGCGGCTTTCGCCTGTCGCAGTCTGAATATGCGACGCGCTTCCCTGTGGTTGAAGTGCAGCAGACGTTTTACCAGCCGCCGCAGGTGAAGACCCTCGAACGCTGGCGCGCCGACGCCCCGCCCGAATTTGAATTCACGCTCAAAGCCTGGCAACTCATCACGCACGAAGCGCGCAGCCCGACATATCGCCGCCTGAAAAGAGAATTGACCGAAAGCGAAAAGTCGGAGGCGGGTTCCTTTCGCCCGACGCCCATCGTGCGCGAGGCCTGGGAGGTGACGCTCGCCTGCGTCGAAGCCTTACGGGCGACGCGCGTGCTGTTTCAATGCCCGTCCAGTTTTACGCCGACGCAGGAACACGTGCGCGACCTCCGCGAATTCTTCACCCGCCTCAAGCGGCCGCGCCGGAAGCTCGCTTATCTCTGGGAGCCGCGCGGGAATTGGCCGGAGGAATTGGTCAGGGAGTTGTGCGCCGAACTCGATCTCACGCACGTCGTCGACCCCTTCGCGACGCGCACTTTGACGCCGGGGCGAAGTTATTATCGTCTCCACGGGCGCACCGGCTGGCGATACCGGTATGAGGACGACGAACTCGCGGAACTCGTCTCGATGTTGCCGGCCGAGGGCGTCTCTTACGTGTTGTTCAATAACGTGCGGATGCTGGACGACGCCGAGCGGTTTCAGGAGTTGGTGCGGGAACAAGAGGAAGACGAGTAGCCGGGTTTGAGAATTAACTACGGGATAAAGGGCTGACCGGATGATGGATGATGAATTGAGAGATAAGGTCGCGTTGGTGACCGGGGCTAGCTCCGGCATCGGGCGCGCGACGGCGTTCAAGTTCGCAACGGCGGGCGCGCGGGTCGCATTAGTCGGGCGCGACGCGGAGGCGTTGGAGGCGGTCGCCGGTGAGATCGTGAAACTGGGCGGGGAAGCGTTCGCCGTCGCGGCCGATGTCACGCAGGAGCCGGACGCCAAGCGCGCCATGAGCGAGAGCGTCGAGCGTTTCGGCGGGTTGGACGTGCTCGTCAACGCGGCTGGCGGGCTGGTCAACGGAACAGTGGAGACAACGACGCTCGATGCGTGGGACGCGATGCTCGATGTGAACCTGCGCGCCGTCTTTCACCTGATGCAACTGGCGATTCCGCATCTAGAAACACGGCAGGGAAACATCGTCAACGTTTCGAGCGTGACGGGCTTGCGTGCCTTCCCCGGCGTGCTGGCCTACTGCGTATCGAAGGCGGGTGTCGATCAGTTGACGCGCTGCGCCGCGCTGGAATTGGCGGGTAAAAAGATCAGGGTCAACGCCGTCAACCCCGGCGTCGTGCGCACACAGGTGCACCGGCGCGGCGGCATGAGCGAAGAGGCATACGCCTCCTTCCTCGAACATTCGCGCACGACACATCCGCTGGGACGCATCGGCGAAGCGGACGAGATCGCCGACCTGATCTTGTTTCTGGCCTCGGCGCGCGCCGCCTGGATCACGGGCGCGACCTATTCGATAGACGGAGGGCGGGCGCAGACGTGCGCGCGTTAAAGACGGCCGAGCGCGTCGGGAAACCTTAACCGGGGCGGCGGGAGTGTTAGTCCCGCGCTCGATTATTGAGTTTTACGATTCGTATTATTGGACGCTTGATTTTTGTTGCCCGAGGCGTTTGCGTTCGATCTGGTTTTGGAGTTGTCGTTTGAGGTGGGATTCAATTTGCCCGTCCGCTCCAGCTTCTTCTTCTCTTCCGCGATACGCGCTTGCTGCCTGCGTGAGTCGGCCTGAGCGCGTTCCAGAGCTTCTTGGGCGCGATAGTCGTCCGGGTCGAGTGCGAGAGACTTTTTGAATGCCCCGACGGCATCGCTATAACGCGCGAGCTTGTTGTAGGTCAATCCGATGTCGTAGTAGGTCGCGCTGTCGGGTTCCGTGAGTTTGACGCCGCGACGATAGGCTTCGATGGCCTTCTGATAGTCGCCGAGGCGGTTGTAGGCCTCGCCCAGATTCAGTTGCGCCTCCGCGTTTTTCGGCTCTTTGTCCACCAACTTCTCATATGCTTTAGCGGCTTGTTCGTAAGCCTTTTCGGCATCTTCTTTCCGGCCGAGCGCCTTGTAAGCCAGACCGAGTTTCAGGTAGCCCACGGCGAAGCCGGGGTCGAGCGCGGTGGCCTGCCGGAAGGCTTCGGCTGCTTGCTCGTCGCGGTTCTGCTTGTAGAGTTCCATGCCGAGCGCGTAATAGCCGGGCGCGTCCTCGGTGGGCGGTTCGGGGATGGCGACCGCGGGAGTAGAACTTTCGGGCGAGGCGGCGGGTGTCGGGCTGCCCGCGACGATGATGTCCGTCGCCGGGTTATTTTGCCGGGAACAACCGGACTGGATAAATGCGAGCAAACAGAAGAGTGTGACGTAGAGCGAATTTCTCATGTCCGCGACCTGTGATGTTAGAAATTGGGAACCGTTATTATCTATTCCAAAACGGGGCGCGAGTCAATGTGGCGAGAATTGGAGGGCATGCAGACGGGTTGCGGCAAGTCGGCGTTCGCAAAAGAAAGGGCGGCGCGCGTCGTGTGTTTCGAGAGTCGCCCCGCCCGCTAATTGATGTGTCAGGTACTTCCGCCGTTCGCTTTGCTTCAAAGGTAAGTAGTTCGGCTACCCCCCGTGACAGATGTTCGACGTGCGAAGAGGGTGGATTCTAGTGTGGGCGGAGAACCGGGTCTGTACGAGACCGTACTCGAAGCGGCGGGGAAGCCGGGAGGTGGAATTTGCCCGGACGGCAAAAGGGGCGTCAGACTCCCCCAAGCCTGCCGCCCCATTTTGTCCGTCCAGTTGCCGTAAAAGGATGAACCGAATATACGCGCGCCCCGCGGCGGGTAGGTTGCAAAGAGATTGCGGTTGGATTACATAACGAGTAAGTCCAAAAAATGTCTTGCGCGCCCTACTTTTGCTGCTTCATCTTCTCGTCGAGCATCGCGGCGAGTTCGGGGTGCGTGCCTTTCAAGGCGTTGTATTCGGTGGCGGCGTCGTCGCGTTTGCCGGTTTCCAAATACAGCACGGCCAGACGCAGGCGCGCCTCGCCGTCTTCCGGCCTGAGCTTGACCGCTTCCCGGTAGGCATTTATGGCTGCGTCAAACTGTTTGAGGCGGCTGTGAGAATTGCCTAGATTGAAGAAGGCGTCCGAATCTTTCGGATTATGGCGGGCGGCCTGCTGGAACGCTTTGACGGCCTCTTGCGTTTGCCCCATCTCGGTGTAGAGGTTGCCCAAACCGAAATGGGCTTCGGCGTGATCGGGCTGGAGGCTCACGGCTTTCCGGAAGGCGTCGAGCGCATCCTTCATGCGTTTCTGCTTAACGTAGGCGTTGCCCATCTCGTTGTAAGCGTTCGCGTTCTTGGGATTGAGTTTCAGCGACTCTTGGAAAGCGGCGAAAGCGTCGTCGTAGCGTTCCAGACGCATGTAACACTGGCCGAGTTCGAAACGCGCGGCGGCATCCTTCGGGTCGAGGCGGATGACCTGCTGGTACTGTTCCGCGGCCTGTTGAAATTTTCCGGCCGTGAAATATAAGTTGGCGAGATTATAGTAGCCGGCGGAATCGTTCGGATTTTTGCTGATGGCTTCCTGATCGAGTTTGACGAACTCGCTCAAGGCCGCCTCAACGTTCGGCGACGGCGAAGCGGTCGCGCCCGCCGCTTGATTGGCGGCGGGCGGCGGGTTCGATTTTTTGCAGGCCGAAGGTAAGAGAAGAAGCGAAAGCAGGAGTGCGGCCGGAAGGAACAGCGATCTTTTCATCTGGTACGCTCGCGTTGAATCGATATTTTGCAGGGCACGGCTGACAAGATTAGCAACGAAACTTTGTCCGCGCAAACGCGCCCCGGAAAGTGCGCGGGCGGGATCGGGTCGAGACTTGAAAAGAGGGGCGCAATTGCTCAGGACTAATTTGAAAACAGTGCGGCGCAAATGACGAAAGGCCGACTGCGCCCTCGCAACGCAGTCGGCCTTTCGTCTCTCACACCATTCCATTTGGGGGAAGGATGCGATATGGCTGCGCACTCTAACACCAAATATTCGATCTGACAAGCCGGAACGTGCGAAAGTTGAACGAAGCGCGAACGCTTCTGTGCGCCCGCGCGTCAGGCGACGCGGGCGTTCCGGTCGAGGTGGCGTTTGACGCAGTCGTCGAGGTCTTGGATCAACTGTTTCTTGTCCACGTAGCCGTCAACAAAGGGCGCGGGCGACTCTTGGCAACCGCCGGGAAACTTCTCCGACGTGATGAGAATGACGGGAACTTGTTCGCGGCCGGGAATCTCACGCAGTTGGCGGGAGGTGTCCAGGCCGTTCAGGCCGTTCATCCGGTAGTCCATGATGATGAGATCGACGGGAGTGTCGCGCGCGACCTCCAGAGCTTGCTCGCCGGAGCCGGCTTCGAAGAGGCGATAGGGGTTTTTCCTGAGAATGTCTTTCGTGAGGCGACGCCAGATGTCGGAGTCGTCTACAATTAAAATGTTCGTCATCGGGGGGAATCCTTTGGCGTTTGGGGTCGGAGCAAAGTCAGATAATCTCTTAAGCCATATCTTTTTTTAAGTCAAACAATGTGACGGGAGATTTTAGTTAATTTTGCAGATCACTTTTTTAGGGACGAGCGCGGGCGTGCCGACGCGTGCGCGAAACGTGTCCGGCGTCGCGCTGCGCCTGCCGCAACGCGCCGAGACGTGGCTTTTCGACTGCGGCGAGGGCACGCAGCACCAGTTGCAACGCACGCCGATCAAGATCAGTCACATCAACCGTATCTTCATCACACACCTGCACGGCGATCACCTCTTCGGCTTGATGGGTCTGCTCGCCACCTGCGGTTTGGCCGGGCAAGGACAGGCGATACACCTCTATGGCCCCGACGGCCTCGAAGAATATGTCCGCGTGTGCAGCCGAATCTCGCGCACCACTCTCTCCGACACGCTCAAAATACAGGTTGTCGAACCCGGCCTCATTCATCGCGAAGAAGATTTCAGCGTCACCTGTCGGCCGCTCAAACATCGCGTCCCCTCTTTCGGCTATCGCGTGACGGAGAGCGACCGGCCGGGGAAGTTTGATGTCGAGCGGGCGCGCGCACTCGGCATCCCGCCCGGCCCTCTCTACGGTCGTTTGAAGAACGGCGAGAGCGTCGTACTGGCGGACGGGCGCGTTGTTGATGGACGCGACTTGATCGGGACGACGCTCGCGGGGCGTTCCGTCGTCTATTGCACCGACACGATCTATTGCCGGGGCGCGGTCGCCCTCTCCGGGGGCGCGGATGTCTTGATTCACGAGGCGACCTTTGCCGAACAGGACGAACCGTTGGCCGTGCAGAGCATGCACTCGACCGCCACGATGGCCGCGCGCGTGGCGAGCGAGGCGCAAGCGCGCCACCTGCTCATCACCCACTTCAGCCCGCGCTACACGCCCGACGGCCAGATTCCGCCCGATGAATTGCTCGCCCAGGCGCGCGCCGTCTTTCCCCGCACCGACATGGCGCGCGACCTCATGACCTTCGAAGTTCCCCGCCGCGACCCGAAGTCTCTGTGAGACCCGAAACCCGAACGAAAAACTCTGAGTGATAAAGACCGGCGCGGCGGGCGGCGGGTCGCCGACAAGGCCGGCGGGGCAAGTTACATGATTGAAAAAAAACAGGGGTGAGGTTAGATTGTCTGCGCCTTCAAAGCCCGCCGCCGGGTCATCTACAAGCCAAGCTCCGAGGAGTAACAAAGGCCATGTCACGCCCTTCGCCACCGCGTAACGATAGATTCGAGGATTACGTTCCCGTCGCCGAACGGCTGGAAAGATTTTACGAGCGTTTCCCCGACGGGCGCGTCATCACCCACATCATCGAACACAATTCCGAGAGCGGCTTCGTGCTCATGCGCGCCGAAATTTATCGCTCGCCCGACGACGCGCAACCCGCCTCCACCGGCCACGCCTTCGAGGTGCGCGGCGAATCCTACGTCAACAAAACGAGTTATATAGAAAACTGTGAAACAGGAAGCGTAGGGCGCGCTCTGGCTTTGCTCGGCTTCGAGGTGAAGCGCGGCATTGCGAGCCGGGAGGAACTGGAAAAGACTTCGCGAATGACGACTGACAAAACGGCGCGCGCGTCGAACGTCGCACCGACGGCGACCCAAACTCCGGCCGCCCCGGTCGCTCCTCCTCCCCCGCCGGCTCCGGCGGAAAAGAGCGTGAACCTCGACGCTGAAATTCTGCAAAGCGCGGGCGCGCTCGGCTACGACGCGGCGAAGGTGCGCAAGTGGATCGATCAAAAGTATAAGGTCACCGGGGGCTTGGACGCGCTCGGTGCGGAAGACAAGCGCGAAGTGCTCCGTGTGTTTCGCGAGAAGGCTTCCCCGGCGGCGAAGGCAACGACCAAATAGCGCGATTGAAAGAGGGCATAGATTGTTTGATTCCAACGCCGGAATAACTCGTGCAGGGCGAGAATGGTTCCCGCCGAAACGAATCGCACGATAAGGCGCAAAAAGACTCCGGCCGGTCACGATAGTACGGACAAATCCGGCTGACCACGTTGTTACGCGCCTTCGCCCGACTCCGGCTCCCAGCCTTCGGCAATGGCGGTAGCGAGTGCGATTTCAGCGATGGTGAGGGGACGTTCGGGATCGGGGTTGTCGCCGAGGGCTTCGCGCGGGGCGAGAGGGGGGATGGGCAAATAGTCGAGTCCGAGCAGGCCGCTCGCGGGCAGGTCGCGGCGGTCGAGCGGGCGCGGCTGCGGGACGCGGTTCGTGGCGTCGAGCGCGAAATATTCGTAGCCGCTCTCAGCCCATTGACGCAGGATATGCCAAGCGTTGTCGAAGCCTTCGACGATCATGTGAATACTCCCCAGGGCGCGTCCGCGCGCGTGTGCCTTTAACTTAATCGAGGGAAGGTAGGGCGTCGCTCTCTGCGTCGGGTTCCGCCCCGGCGTCGTTGTCGCCCGCGTCAACTTCTTGGAGGCAGGCGAGCAACCATTCGCGGAAGATAGCGGCCTCTTCGGACTTGCCCGTCCAGCGCGCGCGGTTATACATCGTCAAGCCCATGGTCAACGCGTGGTGCTGCCCGGCGCGGTCGCCCGCAAACTCGAATTGGCGATAGAGACGCTCAATCAATTCAAGGCTCGTGCGCGCCGTCTCCTCGTCTTTGAAGCCGAGCTTGCCGGCGAAGAATTTCGAATAGACGTTCATCGGGTGCGAGGTGGAAGTGTAGAGGTCGAAGTAGCCGGGCTTGAGTCCGGCTTCCTGAAGGATCGAGCCGACGTAAGAGGGGCGCGTGCCGGTGATCATGGCGAGGTCTCCGACTTCGCCGATGCCGGAGGTAAAGAGCGCGAGGATTTGATCCTTTTTGTTGACGCGCCGGGCGCGCCGCGGCTGTTCGTCTCGCCCGCCGTCCGCCGCGCGTCGTTCTTTGGTCGCCATCGCAAAGCCTCCTTCGGGGAAATGAAGTTTGAGAGCGCACCGCCCGCGCGTTTACGACCGGCACAAGCGGGCGGCTCGCCCACGCGCTCTCTTGCGGCCGACATCTTTTTTGATACCCCGGTTGTAACGTTTAAGTTGCGGCCAAATTACTACAACCCCACGCGGCTCGACAAGAGTTTTTCATGTCTGCGCGCTTCCCCGTATGCGCGGATGATTGCTAAACTGAACGCACAAAGGAAATCAATCAACCAAAACGTGCGAGGGACGGACACTTTCGCTTTGAGCGGCGGCGGCGCACTTTTCGGGGGCGAGACTTGATGGCGAACTCAGGAACGACGGCGCTGGTCATCCACGGGCACTTTTACCAACCACCGCGAGAAAACCCTTGGACTGATCACATCGAACACCAGCCGGGCGCGCATCCTTTCTCCAACTGGAACGAACGCATCACGAGCGAATGCTACCGCTCGAACGCCTACGCGCGCATCGTGGATAATTACGGGCGCGTCGAGCGCATCGTCAACAACTATTCGCTGATCAATTTCAACTTCGGCGCGACGCTCCTGTCGTGGCTCGAACGTTTTCACCCGGCCACCTACGCGCGCATCCTCGCGGCCGACCGCACGAGCGTCGGCGCACGCGGCGGCCACGGCAACGCCATCGCCCAGGGCTATCACCACGCGATCCTGCCGCTCTGCAACGAGCGCGACCGGCGCACCGAAATCCGCTGGGGGCTGGCCGACTTCCGCCACCGCTTCGGGCGCGAACCCGAATCGCTCTGGCTTCCCGAAACGGCCTGCGACGACGCAACGCTCGGCGCGCTCATCGACGAGGGCTTGAAATACGTCATCCTCTCGCCCTTTCAGGCCGCGCGCGTGCGCCCGGCGGGCGGCGAAACCTGGCTCTCCGTCATTGACGGCCAACTCGACACCGGCGTCCCTTATCGCTACCTGCACACGGACGGCTCAGGGCGTTCGCTCGCAATCTTTTTCTACGACGGCCATCTCGCCAAGGCCATCGCCTTCGACGGCGCGCTCGCCTCTTCACACCTGCTGCTCGAACGCTTCGAGCGCAAGGCGCAGGAGAGCGGCGGCCACGGCGCGGGCGACCGGATCGTCCACGTTGCGACCGACGGCGAATCTTACGGGCATCATTTCAAATTCGGCGAACGCTGTCTCGCCTACGGGCTTGAGGTGGAGGCGGCGGCGCGCGGCCTGCGCGTGACGAATTACGGTGAGTTTCTCGCGTCGAACGAACCGGAGTGGGAAGTAGAGATCAAGGCCGGGGCGGAGGGAGAAGGAACGGCCTGGAGTTGCGCGCACGGCGTCGGGCGTTGGGCGCGCGATTGCAGTTGCCACGCGAGCGCGCCCGAAGGCTGGAATCAAAAATGGCGCGCGCCCTTGCGCGATGCTTTGAACTACGTCCGCGACGAGGCCGGCCGCGCCTACGCGGAACAGGGCGGCGAACTCTTTCGCGACCCGTGGCGGGCGCGCGACGATTACATCGAATTGCTCGTTGACCGCAAGCGCGCCCGCCGCGCGGAGTTTTTAGCCCGGCAAGCGGGACGCTCCCTGAGCGAGGCCGAGGAGCGGCGCGCCCTCACGTGGCTCGAACTTCAGCGCAGTTCGCTTTTGATGTACACGAGCTGCGGCTGGTTCTTCAACGACATCTCCGGCATCGAGACCGTGCAAGTGTTGAAGTATGCCGCGCGGGCGATGGATTTCATGGCGGAGTTGGGGTTGCCCCATCCGCGCGCCGGATTCCTGGAACGGTTGGCGGAAGCGCGGAGCAACGTGCGCAAATATGGCAACGGGGCGGACATCTTCCGCGAGTTGGTGGAAGCGACGCGGGTCGCGCCCTCGCGCATCGCGGCCAGCCTCGCCATCTCCAGTCTCGTGGATAAGAGCGAGCAGGACGGCGCGATTGCGGGGCACGCTTTCAGTCTCACGGATTTCCGCCAGGAGCAGCACGGGCGGCTCGCGCTCGCCACGGGGCGCATCGTGTTGGAAGAATGTGCGACGGGCAAGCGGCTGGATTTCGCCGTCGCGGCGATGCACGTCGGCGACGTGGATTTTTACTGCGTGTTGAAAGAGCATCCGGGCGACGTTGTGTTTCAAACAGCGACGGGTAATCTCTGGTCGCAATTCCGCACGGGGTCGGTTCCCGCGCTCCTACGCCTGATGCAGGAAGAGTTCGGCCCTTCGGACTTCGGCCTCGAACATCTCCTGCCCGAAGGCCGCCGGCGCATCTACGAGATCATGTTCGGCCGGATGGTGGGACGTTTCTCCGAGCAGTACGAGTATCTCTACGAGGAGAACCGGCGCAACATCGAGATGCTGCAACAAGCGGGCTTCCAACTGCCGGAGGAACTGCGCGCCGCCGCCGAGTTCACCATCACCGGGCGGCTCGAACGCGCCATGCACAAGTTTGAGCAGCAGAACGACCCGGCGGCCTTGCGCGAGGCGTTGAAGATCGCGGGCGAGGTGGCGCGTCTCGGCTACCGGCTCGACCGCACAAGCATGCGACGCAAGTTTGAGAAGTTGATCGTGGCGACGGTCGGCGCGGCCGTGAGCGACCCCGACCCTGAACCTTACGAGGCCGCGCTCGCCCTGATCAATCTCGCCGGGGAATTAAACCTGCACGCGAATCTGGAACGGGCGCAAGAGATCGTCTATGACGCGGTGCAGGATGAGCGCGCGGGCGGCGGCCGAAACGTGAGAGAGTTGGCGATGAAACTTGGGCTGGCTCCTGGCTTGTTGCAGGAAGTTACGCCGCCGGGAGCGGACGCAGCCGTCGAACCCTTCGCGGAATGCGTGTTGTCGTAAATGTTAGGAAGAATAATGGTCGGGGCGGGAGAGGACGGCAGCCCGCGTCTTTTGTAAGTTGAGCGGGCGGGAGGTAAGCCTCCGCCCTCGACAAATTTGCCCCTACCAGAGTTTGCTCCGACGAGTCCGGCACGGATGCCGGCTCCGAAAACAATGCCTGAGATAACCCATCCCACAGTGGCGGCGGATGAACTAGGACGGCTGTTCTCTTTCGTGCATCACGACCCGCACTCCATCCTCGGAGCGCACCCGACGCCGGAAGGGATCATCGTGCGCGTCTACCGGCCGGATGCCGCGAGCGTCGAATTGCTCGTCGGTTCCGAGCCGCCGCGCCCCTTGAGCCGGACGCATCCGGCCGGACTCTTCGAGATTCTGGCCGCCGACAGATCGCAGACTTTCCCTTATCGCCTGCGCGTCTCCTACCCCGACGGCAACGTCTTTACGCAGCTCGACTCTTATCAATTCCTCCCCACGCTCGGCAATTTCGACGAGCATCTTTTTGCCGAAGGGCGACACTGGAAGCTCTACGAAAAACTGGGCGCGCACGTGCGGCGTGTGGGCGAGGTGCGCGGCGTCTCATTCGCCGTCTGGGCGCCGAACGCGGACGGCGTGAGCGTCGTCGGCGACTTCAACCACTGGGACGGGCGACTCCATCAAATGCGCAGGCTCGGCGTCTCCGGCATCTGGGAACTGTTCATCCCCGAACTCAACCCCGGCGCGCTCTACAAGTACGAGATGCACCACCGCGGCCGCCCCGCCTTTCTCAAGACCGACCCCTACGCGCTGCAAACCGAAGTGCCGCCCGCCACTTCCTCCATCGTCTTCGAGCCGAACTATCAATTCACCGACGAAGAATGGATCGAGCGGCGCGCCGCGCAAGACCACCTGCGACATCCGCTCTCGATCTACGAAATGCACCTCGGCTCGTGGCGGCGCGTGCGCGAGGACGGCAATCGCCCGCTCAGCTACCGGGAAACCGCGCCCGCGCTCGCCGATTATTTGCTTGAGATGGGCTTCACGCACGTCGAGTTTCTGCCGTTGAAGGGTCATCCCTACGGCGGCTCGTGGGGCTATCAGGTGGCGAACTACTACGCGGCGACCGCCCGCTTCGGCACGCCCGACGATTTCCGCTATCTCGTCGATCACCTGCACGGTCGCGGCCTCGGCGTGATCATGGACTGGGTGCCCGCGCACTTCCCCAAAGACGCTTTCGCCCTCGGCCGCTTCGACGGCAGCGCGCTCTATGAACACCTCGACCCGCGCAAGGGCGAACATCCCGATTGGGGCACATACATCTTCAATTACGGCCGCAACGAGGTGCGCAACTTCCTCATCGCCAACGCTCTCTTCTGGATCAAGGAGTGCCACATCGACGGGCTGCGCGTTGACGCCGTCGCCTCGATGCTCTACCTCGACTACAGCCGCGACGACGGCCGCTGGCTGCCGAACAAGTACGGCGGACGCGAGAATCTGGAGGCGATAGATTTTCTGCGAGAGTTGAACGAGACGGTTCACCGCGAGCATCCCGGCGTGATGATGATCGCCGAAGAGTCTACGTCTTGGCCGAAGGTGAGCCATCCCGTCTCCGAGGGCGGACTCGGTTTCGATTTCAAGTGGAACATGGGCTGGATGCACGACACGCTGCAATACTTCGGCAAAGACGCGCTCTATCGCCGCTTTCATCACAACAATCTGACCTTCGGTTTCATCTACGCGTGGAGCGAAAACTTCATCCTTCCCTTTTCTCACGACGAAGTCGTCCATCTGAAAGGTTCGATGCTGACGAAGATGCAGGGAGATCGCGGGCAGAAGTTTGCGAACCTGCGCGCCCTCTACGGCTACATGTGGGCGCACCCCGGTAAGAAACTCCTCTTCATGGGCGACGAACTCGGACAATGGCGCGAGTGGAACAACGACCAGAGTCTCGATTGGCACCTGCTCGACGAACCCGCGCACCGGGGCGTGCAGAAACTTCTCGGCGATCTCAACCGGCTGTACCGGGAAGAACCCGCGCTCTGGGAAGCCGACGTTGAACCGGCGGGCTTCGAGTGGATCGACGCCAACAGCGCGGCCGAAAACGTCGTCGCCTTTCTGCGCCACGCGCCCGCGGCGAGGCGGCGGCTCGTCTGCGTCTGCAATTTCTCAAACGTCACGCGAACGGGTTATCGTCTCGCCTTGCCCGCGGCCGGACGCTACCGCGTGATTTTGAACACGGACGCCGCCGTCTACGATGGCAGCGGCTCCGTCGAAATCGATTCAATCGAAGCGGAGGCCGTGCCTTTGCACCTGCGCCCCTACTCCGCGCTCATCGACCTGCCGCCCCTCTCGGCGATCTGGCTGACCGTCCCACCCGCCGGAGAAGGCGCGGACGGCGCAACCGGCTCTTAACCCGCGCGATTTTTCTCCGAGCGAGATTGTCATTCAATTACTCAAGGAGCAACTTTACATTTAATGGACGCAGTAAAAACCATCGGCGTGTTGACGGGCGGCGGCGACGCGCCCGGCCTGAATCCGGCGATCAAAGGGCTGGTTTATCGCGCCTCGGAACACGGCATCAAAGTGGTCGGCCTGTACGACGGCTGGCGCAGCCTGCTCAACCCGGCGGGCGACGTGCTCCCGCTCGACCGCAACGCCGTGCGACGTTGGGATCGCGACGGCGGCACGAACCTCGGCTCATCGCGCACGAACCCCTTCAAGACCCCGACGGCGTCGGGCGAGAGCATTGACCGCTCGCGCGAGGTCGAAGAGAACATCGGGCGGCTCGGCCTCGATGCCGTGGTCGCCTGCGGCGGCGAGGACACGCTCGGCGTCGCGGCCAAACTACACGAGCGCGGCGTGCGCGTCGTCGGCATCCCGAAAACGATTGACAAGGATTTGGCCGGGACGGATTACACGCTCGGCTTCGACACCGCGCTACGCAACGTGACGGAAGTGATCGAGCGTTCGCGCACGCCCGCCGGTTCGCACGGCTGGGTGCAGGTGATCGAAGTGATGGGACGCCACGCCGGGCATCTCGCGCTCTGGGCGGGGGTGGCGGGCGGCGCGGATTTGATCCTGATCCCCGAACACCCGTTTCGCTATGAGAAGATTTACCGGCACCTGCAAGAACGTCTCGGCGACACCTCGGCGCAACGGCGCGACCGCACGCAACCGCGCTACTCCGTTATCGTCGTCGCCGAAGGCGCGCACCCGGCGGACGGCGAAATCGTCACGGTTGATGATCGACACGACCCGTTCGGCCACGCGCGCCTGGGCGGCATCGGCGAAGTGCTCGCGCGGCGCATCATGGCCGAGACGCCTTACGACGCCCGTTCCGCCATGCTCGGCCACCCGCAGCGCGGCGGCGCGCCTTCGCCCATCGACCGCGTGATGGGCATGATGTTCGGCGCGCGCGCCGCCGACGCTCTGGCCGCCGGCGACCTCGGCATGATGGTTTCCGCGCGCGGCATCGCCCCCGCCTGCGAACTCTCGCTCATCGAGATCACCTCCGTCCTCGGCAAACTCAACACGGTGGACACCGAACGCCATTACGACACCGAACGCTATCACCTGAAAAATATCGCCATGTGAGGAAGCGCGTGAGCCGGAAAAACCGGAGGGGCGGGCTGGATGTTTTAACTTTTGCGCCGCCTGCTCCGGCATCCGACGGGGTGGCAAATATCATCTCAATTGTTACAATAGCGAGCCACGCATCACCCGTCACAGTTGCCTTTGGAGGAATAATGAAGAAGTTTTTAGCTCTCGCACTGATCGTCGCGTCTGCCTCTTTCACGACAAACGCCCAGACGCGTCGCACGACCTCGAACGCGCCGCCCGCAACTCAAACCAAAGCCGCGCCGGCGCAGCCCGCCGCGCAGCCCCAGCCGCCCAGCCTGCCCTCCGCTGCCGCGCCGGCCGCCGGAGCCGCCGCGACGATGGACTGCGCCTGTGAAGGCGAGCCGCTGCCCGAAGTCGTCGCCGTGGTGAACGGCGTGAGGATCACGAAGCAAGAGGTCGAATCACGCATCGAACCTCAGATTGCCGAGATGCGCCGGAGCGTCGTCGAGGCGCGGGCGCGCGAACTCGATCTCCAGATCAACTCCCGTTTGCTCGACGCCGAAGCGAAGAAGCGCGGCAAAACGACGACCAAGCTGCTGGAAGATGAGATCGTCTCGAGGGCGACCGAGCCGACCGAGGCCGAGGCGCAAAAGTTCTACGAC